>JAIRMX010000219.1 GCA_031258375.1 Elusimicrobiota bacterium
CAAACGGCTAATATTGAAGAACAAAAAGCAAAAAAGACAGAGAATGCAGAAAAGTTAAGAAAGGCAGCACGTGATGGAGATATAGAAACCGTTAGCGCTTTACTTCAAGCTGGCGTTGACCCGAATATAATAGGTGATTTTGGAAATGCTTTATTATGGGTTGCAAGCGAAGGCCATAAAGAAATAGTTGAAATATTGCTCAAAGATGGAATAGAAGCTGATAATGGCAGTACTGCTTTAATGGTGGCTGCACGTCATGGCCATAAAGAAATAGTTAAGATATTGCTTAAAGCCGGTGTTGACCCGAATATAAAAGATCCTATTGGAATGACTGCTTTAAGTGGGGCTGCACTTAATGGCCGTAAAGAAATAGTTGAAATACTAAAAGAAGCCGGCGCAAAAGAATAATAAAAAATCTTATCGCGACAAAAAGCCCCGCGCTCAAATACCACGCGGGGCTTTTTGTAGATATTATATTACTATCTGAATTACAAATAGGTACTTTTGCTCCCGCGCTTGACAGATAAATATATTGTATATATAATATAATTATGAAAGCATTACAGTTTGGATGGGACGCAAAAAAGAACAGAAGCAATATCGCAAAACACAAGATATCGTTTGAAGAGGCAAAAACGGTATTTTATGACGATAACGCCAAAATAATATCCGACCCCGACCACTCGGAAGCAGAAGATCGTTTTATTATTATGGGTATGAGCAACGCGCTCAAGCTGTTGGTAGTTTGCCATTGCTATAGAGAGCCTGATGAAAAAATAAGGATAATTTCGGCAAGAAAAGCAACTAGAAAGGAATCCGAGTATTACGGAGGTTAAAATTATGAGAAAAGAATATGATTTTTCCAAAGCGTCGGCTAATCCATATACGGCAAAGCTGCGCAGACAAATATCTATAAGGCTTGACATGAAAGCCATAGAATATTTTAAGGAACAGGCGCAGAAAACGGGGATACCTTATCAAAAATTGATTAATCTGTATCTCACGGAATGCGCCGCTACAAACAAAACTCTAAAACTCTCGTGGAAATAAAATTATACGCAAGACTTTTGGAGCGCATAAGGTTTTAATGAGGGATTGTTTCAGGGTCTCTCTGTTCGTCATCCTGAATCATGTCCCGTAAAGTCTTTATACGGGATTATTTCAGGATCTGCCTTTTATTACTACAGATGCTGAAATAAACTTGTCCCGTAAAGTCTTAATACGGGATTCAGCATGACAACATAAAGCAGAAATAAAATGAAAATAAATAAACACGCAGTATTTTTAGCGCTTTTTGCCGATATTATGCTTTCTATAATTCCTGCCTGAATTACAAATAGGTACTTTTGTTCCATTGACAGCAAATTATTTTTTGATTATACTTATATATAAGCACGTAAAAAACATAGGATAAACATATGTTAAAAACAATATTTTTCGGCGCGCCGGCAATATCGGTGCCGTTTTTAGAACAATTACACTCCTTGACGGAAGTAATACTCGTTGTCACCCGGCCGGACAGGCCCGCGGGACGCGGTTTAAATTTAACGCCTTGCCCCGTCAAAAAACGCGCGCTTGAACTTGGCTTAAAAGTAATTTCGCCGGAAATTTTTAAAAACGAAGTCGGCTATATATCAAGTTTAAAAGCGGATTTGGGGCTTGCCGTCGCTTACGGTAAAATATTTAAAAAACCCGCTTTAGACGCCTTTAAACTCGGCATTATAAACATACATTTTTCCCTATTGCCGCAGTATCGCGGCGCCGCTCCGGTGCAATACGCTCTTTTTGAAGGCAGAACGCAAAGCGGAGTTACGGCTTTTTGGATTGACGAAGGCCTTGACAGCGGCCCGATTGCCGCGCAAAATAAAGTTGAAATATCGCCACAAGACAATGAAATAACGCTTTTTGAGAAGCTGACAATCGCGGCGGAGGAAACATTGCAAAAAGTTATCGACGATATAATAAACGGCAAAATAATAAAAACCCCGCAAAGCGGCGTTGCGACCTTTGCGCCTTTGATTGAAAAACAAGACACCGTTTTAAGTTTTAAAACAATGACGGCTGGCCAAATACATAATATTGTCCGCGGGCTTGCCGGCGGCGTTCCGGCTTATGCAAAAGCCAAAACTCCCGACGGTATTACCGTTCAAATATTAAAAACTTCTCTAAAGCCTTTCAATACCGCGGCGCGGAGATATCAAGCTGGCACTATTATTGCCGTTGAAAGAGGGCTAGGCTTTTTTGTAGAATGTTATAAAGAAGTTTTATTTATAGAAAATATCAGGCCGGCCGGTAAGACTGCTATGTCAGCGTGGGATTATGCCAATGGTAAAAAATTGTCTGCCGGCAAAATTATTTTTACGTAATTTTTATGAAAGAAAATAAAAAATATTTACCCGACGATTTTTTGGACGATAAACCCATATTCGTTAAATCTCTGTTTAAAGTTATAATAATTTTTGTATTGATAGCCGCTTTTTTGGCCGTAGCGGGATATTTTTCTTTTGACTGGGCGGTATCTGCGCTTGTGCACAGCCGCAAAGAAGTCGCCGTGCCGGACATATCTAAAAAACCCGTTAACGCGGCTTTGGACTTGCTTGCAAACGCAAACCTGGCGATGCGCAAAGCGGGCGAAGAATATCAGCCGGATTTACTTTCAGGTTCGGTAATTCGTCAGCTTCCTCCGGCAGGCACCGTTGTGCGCGAAGGAAAAGTTGTGCGCGTGTGGATATCTCAGGGTTCGGAAAGTATAGAAGTGCCGGATTTAAGCGAAATATCGCTGCGCAATGCGGAACTGCTTATACGGCAGCTCAATTTAACCGTAGGCAATAAAGACACCGCTTATTCTTTGACGGTAGATAAAGGCGCGGTTGTCTCGCAGGAGCCTGAGCCGCTGACTTTAGTGGTAAAAGGTTCAAGCGTTAATCTTGTGATTTCAAACGGCCCGCCGCCTTCTTCAATACGTCTTATGCCGGATTTTAGGTATAAAAAACTTGCGGACGTAAATCTTTGGGCGTCAAACGCCGATATTGAAGTGAATATTGCCGAAGACCAAGATTCGCCTTTCCAAAGCGGTACCGTGATAAAGCAAACGCCGGATCCCGATGCCGAAGTTTCGCCGGATTCTCCAATTTCGATAACGGTAAGCGCAAGGCCGCAAAATGACGAAGATAAAATTTACCGCATACATTACGAATTGCCGCAGGGTAAAAACCAAAATAGAGTCAGAATAGTAATTGCCGACGAAATCGGCGAACGCGAAATTTTAAACGAGATGAAACAGCCCGGCTCAAAAATAGATTTAAACGCGCCTTACGGCGGCAATGCCGTCTTTAGGATTTATGTCGACGGAATTCTCGTGCGGGAAAAAGATATAAAATAATGATAAAACTGAAAACGCCGCAGAGTTATGTAGCTGTAGTTCCTTCGATATTATCGGCTGACCAGTTGAATTTGGCAAAAGCGATATCTTTTGCGGAGCAAGGCGGCGCGGATTGGCTGCATATTGACATTATGGACGGTCATTTTGTGCCGAATTTAAGTTTTGGCCCGGCGACCGTTGCCTGCATAAATAAGAAGACGGTTTTGGCGCAGGACGTACACCTTATGGTGGAATATCCCGAAGCTTTTATAAATTCTTTTGTTAAAGCCGGCGCAAGCGCGCTTACACTGCACATTGAAGCTAAGGGCGATTTAAAAATATTGCTCTCGCAGATAAAAAAACAAGGAGTGGCGGCGGGAATATCCATAAAGCCCGATACGAAACCGCAGGAAATATTGCCTTATGTCGAATTGCTTGATTTGATTTTGGTAATGACGGTTTATCCCGGCTTTGGCGGACAGGGTTTTTTGGAAAACGGCCCCGCGCAAATAAGCGGCGTGCGGGAAATTATAAAACGTTCGGGGCGGCAAATTTGGCTTGAAGTCGACGGCGGCATAAATAAGGAAACGGCGCGCGGAGCGGTAAAAGCCGGCGCAAACGCGTTGGTGGCGGGCAATGCGATTTTTGGCGCGCGGGACATAGCTAAAGCTATAACCGAAATAAGAGAAGCCGCAGACGCATCGTAAAATTTTAGAAGTATGTTTATTTCCGTTTAAGCGCAAAAGAAGCGGGAAATTAATCTAAATAATTATACCTTTTAGGTATACTAAATAAGGAGAGACAAAATGGCAGTAGTGATACGCCTTCAGAGAACCGGCAAACGCGCGCAGCCGCAATATAGAATTATCGCGGCGGAAAAAAGAAGCGCCGTCGGTTCGCAGGCAAAAGAAGTGCTGGGAACGTTTAATCCCTGCATAAAAGACAATGAGCAGATAAAGCTTGACATTGAAAGAGTAAATCACTGGATAAAAACCGGCGCGGTGCCTTCGAGAACTGTGGCTTCTCTTATCAAAAAAGCGAGCAAATAATTACGGCGGGAAGTGACTAATGAAAGAAATGGCAATGTTTTTGCTTAAATCTCTTGTGGTGAACAAAGAAAACGTCGTCATAGAGATGAAAGAAGAACGCAATAATGTTTATCTTATGGCAAAAGTCGATCCTGCCGATAAAGGCAAAGTTATCGGACGCGACGGCTCCATAATAAAAGCGATACGTATCGTGCTCGGCGCAAGCGGCGCAAAAGCGAATAAAAAGGTTACTCTCAGGCTGGAAGACTGATGCGGATCGATATTATTACCCTGTTTCCGGAAGTGGTTGAAGCGTCGCTTTCAAGCAGTATAACGGGACGCGCAAGGGAGAAGGGGATAATAAAAATATCTTTCCAAAATCCGAGAGAATTTGCAAAAGATAAGCACAAAACCGTTGACGACAGGCCTTACGGCGGCGGGCCGGGTATGCTGATGAAAGCCGAACCGCTTTATAAGTCTGTCAAAAAACTAAGGAATAAAAATTCCTTAGTCATATTGACAAGCCCCCGCGGCAGAATATTTAATCAGAGCCTTGCAAAAAAATTGGCGGCGGAAAAACATTTAATATTTGTATGCGGACATTATGAGGGCGTAGACGCGAGAATCTGCCGCGAAATTGACCTTGAAATTTCTTTAGGCGATTTTATTATAACCGGCGGCGAACTTGCCGCATGCGTTATGATAGACGCTGTAACGCGGCTGCAGGACGGCACGTTTAAAAAAAAGGACGTAACTTCAAACGAAAGTTTTGAAAATAGTTTGCTGGAAGCGCCGCAGTACACAAGGCCGGAAGTTTGGCGCGGCCGCAAAGTGCCCGCCGTGCTGCTTAGCGGCAACCATAAAGAAATCGAAAATTGGAAGTTAAAAGAGGCCGTTAAAATAACGAAAAAATTGAGGCCTGATATGCTTGATAATAGACCTCTCAAAACAAGCGGCGCAAATAAACGCGCAGGGATTATCCCTAAAAAGAAATACGAGGAGAAAAAGAAGTTATGAACATAGTTGACATAGAGAAACAGCAGTTAAAAAAAGACATCCCCGATTTTAAAGCGGGCGATACCGTGAGAGTATCGGTAAAAGTCGTTGAAGGCGACAGCGAAAGAATACAGAATTTTGACGGCGTCGTCATAGCGCGGCGCGGCGGAGGAATAAGCGAAAGTTTTACCGTGCGCAAAATTTCTTTCGGCGTCGGCGTGGAACGCATTTTCCCTTTGCATTCGCCGAGAATAGAGAAAATCGCCGTTCTTAAATCAGGAAAAGTAAGAAGAGCTAAGCTCAATTATTTAAAGAATCTTTCCGGCAAAGCGGCAAGATTGCGGGAAAAGGCAAAGCTTACCCCCGGTTCTGAAACTGCGGTTGAAACGGTTACGTCTGAAAACGTGGCTCCCATTCCGCTAAAGGAAGAAGTTTCCCTTACTGATACCGCGGCGGAGCAATCGGCCGAAACCAAATAAAAATTATTATCGTTATGACAAAACGTTCCCGCTACGCGTGAACGTTTTGTTATTGTCTTTAGAAAACCCTGAGCTAGGCGCAGGGTTCAGTAAAGGTTTCACCGATGAGGCGGACAAAAAAACTCCTTTTCTATAATAAGATTGCGGCCTAAGAAACTGCAATCTAAAAACAAAA
>JAIRMX010000011.1 GCA_031258375.1 Elusimicrobiota bacterium
AATACAAAAGAGTCGTCATTCTCGCGCAAGCGGGAATCCAAGTTAAAGTTTTTAAAATGGATACCTGCTTTCGCAGGTATGACGGCGTGGAAAAAAGTAGAAATAAAATCAGAAATTAATTTATAGACAGACAGACAGACAGACAGACAGACAGACAGACAGACAGACAGACAGATACTCTCTCCCTAAAAGAATTTTTTTGTTTTTTATATAAAAAGCTCGTTTATTAAGGAAAATCATAATAATTATTATACATCTTTTTTTATTTTTTATTCTATCATATTTTAGCGCATTACGTATACTTTTTGATTTGCTATTTTAGTAATCTTACCTATTTTCTTACCGGTTGATTTTTATCAATTAATTTCTTATGTAATTTTCAGTTTCTCAAGTTTTTTTGCCGAATGCCGTTTAGTAAGTTTCTATGTTCCAAAAATTTTATACATATAAGCCGCTATGGATATAATTTGCTAAACTATAAATAGCTATGGACTTTGAAAAAATAAAAAAATTCGTTAAAGAAAAAAATCTGCCTTCTTATCGCATAGGCCAGATACGCAAGGCCGTTTATGAATCTGCCATAGAAAATTGGGACGAGGCCACAACATTGCCTGCGTCGCTACGCGCGCTGCTTAAAAAAGAGATTAATATTTTATCATTTAAAACGGAAGTCATTCAGTCTTCAAAACGCGATGCGGTTTTTAAAGCTTTATTGAAACTTGCAGACGGTAATTTTATTGAGACTGTTCTTATGAAACCCGCAAAAACATGGAGCGTATGCGTGTCTTCCCAAGCGGGCTGCCCGCTCGGCTGCGCGTTTTGCGCTACCGGGAAAATGGGTTTTAAACGAAACCTTACTTCGGAAGAAATAAGCGACCAAGTTTTATTCTGGCATCAATTTATTTCAAAAAAAAAATTAGGCGAACGCGTCTCAAATGTGGTTTTTATGGGTATGGGCGAGCCTTTGCTTAATTATGTGGAAGTCGTTAAAGCAATAAAGACTATATCCGACCCGGATTTTATAGGCATAGGGCAGAGACATATTTCAATTTCAACTGCCGGTATCGCGGATAAATTTTTCAAACTCGCGCATGATTTGCCGCAAATTAATTTGGCGCTTTCACTGCATAATGCGGACGATAACGAACGCTCCCGCCTTATTCCCGTCGGCAAAAAATTTAATCTTGAAACGATTAAAGAAAATTTGGAAGAATATATTAAGCTGACGGGACGGGAAGTCTTTATTGAATATACGGTTATAGACGGACTAAATAATCTGCCGGCGCATATACGTAAGCTCGGCAAATGGATTAATTCTTTCAAAGATCATTATTTGCTTCATGTAAATTTAATAGCTTGCAATCCGGCAGTAGGCAAAGCTACGGCAACCGGAGATGCGGCGGTTAAAAAATTTGCGGACGCTTTACGCGGCACAAATATAAACGTAAGTATTAGAAAAAGCATGGGATCAGACATCTCTGCGGCGTGCGGGCAACTTGCAGGCAAAATATATTCCAACAGGAGAAAAAAATGAAAAATATTTTTGTTTTATTCTTTTTAGCCTCATTTTGCGGCTGTATTTCTATGGGAGGCAATTATAGTTATATCCCGATAGGACCGCAAAATTTATCCGTACAAATTACCAATGCAAAAGATATGCCTGTTTTTGCCATGAGAGAAGATATTCAAAGACCATGGGCGTCTTTAGGCCTTATGCGGGTGAAAAATCTTCCAAATGACAAAAGCGTAATAAATAACGAAATAGAAAAAGTTAAAGCCGAAGCCGCCAAAAAGGGCGCGCAGGCTGTGATAATAAACCAATATTTTGACGACAATTCCCCCAATTCCAACCCGGTTATTGTGGCGGCGTATCTCGTAAGATATCTGGACGACGTTTCTGCCGAAGACAAGCAGAAGATAGATGAATTTTTAGCCAGTACGGTGATAGAAAATGGGCAAAGATAGAAAAGTAATAGTTCTATTGTCCGGCGGATTGGATTCCGCCGTTTGCCTTTACTGGGCGCTTGACAAAGGATATAAATGCGCCGCGCTGAATATTTCTTACGGTCAGCGGCACGAGAAAGAAACTTTCTATGCGCATGCATTATGCAAAAAGCGAAAAGTAAAATTAACTAAAATAAAAATAAATTTGCCGTGGCTTGAAGGCGCAACGTCTCTCGTTGGTAAAAACGCCGTTATACCAGACGAGCCGCTAAAAAAAATCAAGAGCGCGGGCAGGATTCCTTCGACTTATGTGCCGGCGCGTAATTTAATATTTATGTCTCTGGCGGCTTCTATGGCCGATTCGACTGGCGCGCAAAAAATTATTGCCGGTCCAAACGCTATAGATTTTTCCGGATATCCGGATTGCAGGCCGCAGTTTTATAAGCCGCTTGAGAAAGTTTTTAAAGAAGGCACGCGCGCTGGCGCTTGCGGCAAAGAAATAAAAATAATAACGCCGCTTATTAAGATGAGCAAAACGCAAATTGTGCGGCTTGCCGTGAAACTGGGAGTGCCGTTCAATATGACATGGAGCTGCTATAGCGGCGGCAAAAAGCCGTGCGGTAAATGCGACGCTTGCAAATTGCGGGCGGAAGGTTTTAAAAAAGCGGGCATTAAAGATATTTGCCGATAATTGCCGGTAGATACGAGCAAAGTAAAAATAATGACGGTATTATATAAATTATTCAGATTATTCATATACGTTATCGTGGCGCCTCTTTTTGTCACGGGCACGTTGCTATTTTATTATCAATATCGCAACAAAACTGAGGTTTTGCAAAACTATTCTACCATAACGAAAATTTCATCCGATTTTATAAAACAAGAAATAGAAAACGCCGTGCTTCGTCTGAATTTTATAAACGACGCAATATATGACGACATAAAAGCAAATAAAATAACCGAAGCGCAAGCGGCTTTGGATAATGCTTTAGACAGCAATCACGATTTGGTTTTTCTCGCGCTTGCGGATTCTTCCGGAAAAGAAATTTTAAGAAGAGCTTCGGGCGAAATATCGTCCGGCATTAATAGTCTTGAATTTGCGCTCGGCGCTTTGCCCAAAAACTTTTCCGCAGGAAGCACGGCGGTGATAAGTTCGGACGATAATCCTCCGTTTCCTCTAGTCGGAATAGTTCACGCGGTAAAAGGCGGGGGATATTTATATGTCGTAATTAATATGTTTAATCTCTGCAATAAATTCGCAGTTCAGCACATAGGAAAAAGCGGAGGTATTTTCTTTGCGAAAACAGACGGAACTTTTATAAATTTTAACGGAAAAACGGCGCCGGCGGTCAAAAACGATAATCTTGCCCGCGCTTTGCATTTGCCGGACGGCCTTATCAAAGATTTGGCGGATGTTAACGGAAGGAAAATAGTCGGAGCCGCGATTCTTTCCCCAGTGCCCGACATTTATATTACCGTGCTTCAGTATAAAAAAGAAGCGTATTATGCTTTAAACTTTATGGGCTGGATTATCGCATTTTTTATTTTGGCGACTACCACCTTGTCCTATTTTACGGCTTTATCGTTTTCTCAGGAGATCAGCGAACCGATAGACGCTTTGGTAAACGCGGCGCGCAAAATATCGAACAACGACTTTAACGTTTCTCTTGACGCGCGCTCCTCTTGGGGAGAATTTGACGTTTTAACAAATGCGGTAAACGCGATGGCGGTAAGCCTGAGTCATTATCAAGCCGTGCAGCTTGATAAAATTTTAGACGAGAAGAAAAAAACCGATCTTTTGGCAAGCCTTATGCGCGACGGGATTATAATGTGCTCTATGAAAGGCAAAAAATTATTTATAAACAAATCCGCCTCAAAAATTTTAAACAGCATTTCTTACGACGGCGCAAACAGCGGCAAAAAGCGTACTCTTAAAGATTTACTATCCGTACGCAGCGGTACGGTTTTTAACTGCAAAGAAAACGGAGTAAACGTTTATTATGAAATGCTCAAAGAATTTTTTAATCCCGCAAACGAGGAACCTTTGGCAATTATCATATTTAGGGATATTACTTCGGAATATGAAATTAACGAAATGAAAAACGATATTTTTAACGCGGTAGCGCATGATTTGAGAGTGCCGCTTCTAGGGTTGCAGGCATATATTATGATTTTGCAGGAAAGCGTTTTGCCGGAAGAAAAGAAAAAAGAAATTTTGCGTTCCATGGCACTTTCGTCAAACACGCTCTCGTCGCTGGTAGAAAATATTTTAGACGCTTCAAAACTTGAGCGGGGGCTTATGCTGCTTAAATTGGAAGAATTTGATATTTCGCTTTGCGCGCAAAAAGTTATCGACGCCGTTAAACCTATCGCAGCGGCAGCGCATGATAAAATTAAAAACGAAATAAAAAAGGGAGTATTTGTTAAAGGAGACAAAAATCTTATTGAGCGCGTATTTTCAAATTTAATATCCAATGCAATTAAATTCACTAAAAACGGAAACGTCGAAATATCTTATGATTTTAAAGACGGCGAGCATCATATAACCGTAAACGACGACGGAATAGGAATAAAAGAAACGGACATTAATAAAATTTTTGAAAAATACCGTGCCTTCTCGTCTGCGGACGGGCATAAAGGCTACGGGCTTGGCCTCAATATATCAAAGCAGATAATAACGGCGCACGGAGGAACTATTTCGGCAGAATCTAAAGAAGGCGCCGGCGCAAAATTTACTTTTACATTGCCGCAAAATCCCGTTATAACGCAAGAGCAGGAGGCTCAAAAATGACCGTATTTTTAAGACTGGTGCTGGCGCATTTTCTTGCCGAGTTTGTGTTTTTACGCGATTTTGTGTCTTCTATGAAAAGCCAAAAAAAAGTACTCGGCTATGCTTTGCACGGGATTGTTTATATGCTTTGTATTATTCTAACCTGCGGAGGATATCTCAATTTGCCGTGGATTGTTATTGGAAATTGCGTTTTTAACGGTTGGCATTTGCTTTTGCCCGTTACCGTCGTCCATTTGCTTGCGGATATTCTCAACAGAGCCGACGTTTGCCGCGGCGGCAATTATAACACCGTATATTTTCTGCTCTGGCAGATGATAGACATTCTCATATTTTTCTTAATTTTTCCGGTTATTCCCGCTCAAGAACTTTCGCAATACGGTTTGTATGCCGACAAATTTTTCGCTATTGCGGCGGGCGCGATATTCGTCGCTTATTTTACTATGTTGCTGTTGTTTTATATAGAAAAAGATCTGCAATGTGCCGGCGGGCTGCCTTCTTCTGATGAAAATTTTGCCGGCATATTGTTTCGTACCTCTTTATTTTTTCTGCTGCTTATCCCGTCGTATTGGGGTTATGTTTTAGGATTTTTGTGGATTGGACTGGTTTTATTTACAAAAACTCTCAAAGTTATTGACGTATCTTATTTAAGGTTTACTGCGGGCGCAGTCTGTTCCGTCTTTGCCGCATTTACGGTGAAATTTTTTATTTTATAACCAATATATGCTTGATATTCCCATAGAAGAGTCCCTTTTTATTTGTCTTGACACGGAAACTACCGGCCTCGATCCCTTAAACGGCGGACGGATATGCGAAATAGCCGTTTTATCCAGCCGCGGCGGCAGACGTGCGGGTTCGCTTTGCACGCTTATTAATCCGCAAGTCGTTATGACGCCGCAAGTTATTAATATACACGGCATTACTAATGAAATGGTCGCAAAAAGTCCGCTGTTTGAGCACATTGCGCCCGCGCTTATCGATATTATAAACGACGGCGTTTTAGTTTGCCATAACGCGGACTTTGATATTTCTTTCTTAAAAAACGAATTTGAAAATATAGGCCTTAAAATGCCGCGGCGCGTTATTTTGGATACTTTAAAATTCGCCAGATGCCATGGGAATTTCAGCAAAAACAGACTTGGCGTCATAGCGCGAGAACTTGGCATATCAAACGAAGGCTGGCATCGCGCCGCGGCAGACGCAATTATGACGGAAAAAATCTTTTATTATTTTCTAAACAAATTTAAATATATCGGCGCAAAGACAATAGGGGATTTATATTCTTTGCAGACCAAAAAAATTACTCAAGGGGAATTTCTTTACGAGTAAAATTGCTATTATTATAAGACGGCTGGGGCGTGCGCGCAGAACGCAGGTATAATGTCATTGCGCGGGTAAATACGCCGAATATCGATTAATCTTTAAGCGTCGGGAGAAAAACCGTCCTGCCGAAGCCGAAAGAAATGAACGAGGATTTTTTATCGACAATTACTTTATTTCGTGCATCCATTTATTGAGCGGTTTTATTAAAGAAATAAGTACAAATGAGGCCGCCATAGGAGCTATTACCAAGCCGACGAATGCTGGCGGCGGCATAAAATTTTCCCCTGTTAACTAAAGAAATCTCACACGCATTACAGCGGAAACATTCGTCAAAGGGGATTAAAATTTTAGGAAATATTTTCCTGAAAGCCGGCCATTGAGACGGCTTAGCAGCCTAATTATGTATAATGTTAAATATAATATTAACAAGAAATTAATTTTTACCAATTTATTTACAAAAGAGCCATATATGAAATTTAAAACTATTT
The DNA here is from genome assembly GCA_031258375.1 of Elusimicrobiota bacterium. Taxonomy (GTDB): domain Bacteria; phylum Elusimicrobiota; class Elusimicrobia; order Elusimicrobiales; family Elusimicrobiaceae; genus Proelusimicrobium. Next base: position 6,544 of record JAIRMX010000011.1, read on the forward strand.
TTATCTGCCAAAAATGCGGACAAGAATCCGCCAAATGGCTCGGCCAATGCCCGGGCTGTTTGGAATGGAATACTCTTGTTGAAGAAGTAACAAAACAAGAAAGCAAAACCGCAAAAACAAAAAAATCTTTTATAGATTTTACTTCTGGAATCACTCCTTTAAACGTCGCCGCGGCAAATGAGGAAAAGAGAATACCCACAAATATAGCCGAATTTGACCGCTTGCTTTCGGGCGGGCTTGTCGGCGGGCAAATGCTGCTGCTTGCCGGCGCGCCCGGCATAGGCAAAAGCACGCTTATGCTGCAAGTTGCGGCCGCTCTTTCAAGCGACAAAAAAGTTCTGTATGTTTCCGGCGAGGAATCTATGGCGCAAATATCCGCGCGCGCGTCGCGCCTTGGCGTTAACGGCGGCGGAATATTTTTGCTTTCTGAAACTAATATTGAAAAAATTATTGAAGCCGTCGAAAATCTAAAACCGGAAGTTCTTATAATCGATTCCATACAAACTTTATATCACCCGGAGCTTAGTTCTTCCGCCGGCACGGTCGCTCAGGTGCGCGAAAACGCGGGCGAAATTCTGCGTCTTGCAAAGCCCAAGGGCATAGTAGTTTTTATTCTGGGACATGTAACGAAAGACGGCGCGCTTGCCGGCCCGAAAGTTCTGGAGCATATGGTTGATACCGTTCTTAATTTCGAGGCGGAAAAGGATAACGTGCTGCGCATACTCAGGCCTAATAAAAATCGTTTCGGCGCTACTTCAGAAGCGGGGCTTTTTAAAATGACGTCCAAAGGTCTTGAAGACGTGCAGGACGCAAGCGCGTATTTCTCCCAAACGTCCCGGGCAAAAAAATTAGTCGGAAGAGCGTTTTCGATATCGGCGGAAGGAACGCGTCCGATACTTACCGAAGTGCAGGCTTTGGCCAGTCCCACGCATTATCCTTTTGCGCGCCGCATAACAACCGGCCTAGATTTAAACCGCTGCCAGATGCTGCTTGCCGCGCTAGAAAAACATATCGGCCTCAGCATTGATAACAAAGACGTTTATGTCAGTTTGGCAGGCGGCGTTAAAATAAACGATCCCGCGCTTGATTTGGCGGTATGCGCAGCGGTAATAAGTTCCGTGCGAGATTTCGCTTTGGAAGGCAACTGCGCTTTCATAGGGGAAGTCGGCATTTTGGGACAAATCGCCGCAGCGCCGATGACTGAGCGAAGAATAGAAGAAGCCCGCCGTCTTGCAATAAGTAAAATTTACGTGCCTTTATTAAACGATAAAACCGTCAAGAAATCTTCCGACTTAATTGAGGTTGAAGACATACTGCAATTTTCTTTAAAGTTTAAATAAAAATATTTTTATTGATATGAATAATAAATTATGCAGTAAAAAAGGAGTATAGATTGCAAATGTAAGCCGAAAACAACAAATCGTCATCTGAATCATGTCCCGTAAGGTTTTAATACGGGATTGTTTGAGAATATCAATTTGTCATGCTGAACTTGTTTCAGCATCTGTAGTTAAAAGACAGACCCTGAAATAAACTTGCCCCGTAAGGTTTCAATACGGGGTTCAGGGTGACAGAAGAGTAAAAAAACAATCGGCTTATAAAAATTTGATACTGTTTTTGGAACCTTGTGAAGAACAAGGAGAGCTTTTGAGATATCAAAGGCACTGTTCTAATCCAAGAAACAGCTCGTTATT
>JAIRMX010000063.1 GCA_031258375.1 Elusimicrobiota bacterium
AATACAAAATCGCTGTGATGAAAAGCCGCCTCTCTACCGTAATGACCAACGTAAAAGCTATAAAAAACTCGGCTGAAATGTACTATCTTATAAATGGAAGATATCTATCAGACGATATAAACGAGCTGGATATTGAAATAGCTGCTTGTACCAAATCGGAAGGCGGATTAATGTCATGCCCTGATACAAATACGTCATATAATTATAACGGCAACGCTCCAAGTAACCCGTCTCAAAGATACGAGGTCATAGGATACTGGCCGGCATATTTGCCCACTAGCGACGGTAATAAATTCTGGCAAATAGCTTACACTATGGTATTGGATAAGGCGCAGAGCGGTAATGGAAAAAGATACTGCAGCGCAAATCCGTTGAACTATAATGAAACTGCCGAAAAGGTATGCCGGAGTATGGGCGGCAAACCGGCCGGCACTTATAACTGGGAATTGTAATTATTACTGCTACGCTGAAATTCCACCCTGCGGGCTGCAACGCTTTTTGATATAATTATTCTATGATAGATATAAAACTTTTAACCGCAAATCCGCAGGAAATTAAAGCGAAACTCGCTTCGCGCAATTCTAAACTTACCGAAGAAGCCGATAAAATTATCGCGCTTGACGCAGAATATAAACAAATTCTTAAAGAAGTTGAAGAGCTTTCCGCGCGACGCAATAATATCGCAAAACAAATCGGCATGCTCCGCGCAAAAGAAAGCCTTCAGGCCGCGCAGGAAGCCACGCTGGAAGCAAATAAAATAAAAGAATTATTACAAGCCAAAGAGGAAATCTTAAAAGAAAAATCCGCCGCGCTGTATATTCCTTTGCGCTCAATTCCCAACTTGCCGGACGACTCCGTTCCCATAGGCAAAGACGAAACGGAAAATAAAATAATCAAAGAAAATTCTCTGCCGCTGCCTAAATTTGATTTTAAAGTAAAAGACCATCACGAGCTTGGCGAAGCTTTGGGTATTTTGGATTTTGAAAGAGCCGCGAAACTTTCAGGCAGCAGATTTGCTTTGCTGCGCGGCGACGGCGCGCGTCTTGAGCGCAGCCTCATAAATTTTATGCTCGATATGCATGTAAAAAAAGGATACCGCGAGTTTATGCCGCCGGCAATAGTCAATGCGTCCGCGCTTATAGGCACGGGGCAATTGCCTAAATTCAAAGAAGACATGTATCATATTGAAGGCGAAAGCGATCAATATTTAATATCCACGGCCGAAATACCTCTTACAAATTTACACTCCGGCGAAGTTTTGAAAGAATCTCAATTGCCGCTTGCTTTTGCGGCTTATACTCCGTGTTTTCGCAAAGAAGCCGGAGCCTATGGCAAAGATACTCGCGGATTAATACGAAATCATCAGTTTAATAAAGTCGAGCTTGTTTGGCTTTCAAAACCCGAAGAATCTATGCAAACGCTTGAAAAAATGACCGCAGACGCCGAGTCCGTCTTGGAAGCATTAGAGCTGCCTTACAGGCGCATATTGCTTTGCACTGGCGATATGGGTTTTTGTTCGGCAAAAACTTATGATTTGGAAGTTTGGTTCCCGAGCGAAAATAAATTCAGGGAAATTTCCTCCTGCTCCAACTGCACGGATTTTCAAGCGCGGCGCATGAATTTAAAATTCAAACGCGATAGCGCAAAAGGAACGGAATTTGTCCATACGCTTAACGGCAGCGGAATTGCCGTCGGAAGAACTTTTGCCGCCGTGCTTGAAAACTATCAACAGCAAGACGGAAGCGTTATAATACCTAAAGCTTTGCGGCCATACTTCGGCAAAGATAAAATAGAAAAAAATGTTTAAGAAATTATTTTTTGCCTGCGCCGCGTTTTTAGTTTTTTGCGCCGCGGCTTTTTGTCTGAACATGTCAAAAGAAACTCTTGAATGGACGGATAAAAGCGTTGAGGCGATTTACGCGCTTGATTTTGACCGCGCGGAAGTTTATATAGACAAAATTGTAAAAGCAAATCCGGATTTCCCAATAGCGCTTCTCGGCAGGACTATGATAAACTGGAGCCGCTTTGAATACGAGCACGAAAAATCTAATCCCGCGCAAGCTCAAATATTTGAAAACACCATATCCGCCGCGCTTGAGGGCATATACTCATGGCTCAAAAATAATCCGCCCGACGAGTACGCTTATCTTGCGCTTGGCGGAATTTACGGCGTAAAAGGCCGTTTTGAACTTGCAAACCGCAACTATATAAGCGCGTATTTTTCCGGCAGGAAAGGGCTTAAATATATGAATAAAGCCCTTGAACTTGACCCGCAGATGTACGACGCTATGCTCGGCGAAGGCGTTTATCAATATTATGCTGGCACGCTGCCCGCGATGATAAAGATTTTAGCAAAACTTGTAATAAGCGGCAATGCGGACAAAGGCATAGAATATCTCGATATTGTAAAAGACAAAGGACGTTTTTCCGCCGACACGGCAAAGTTGCTTCTTGTGGAAATTTTTATTGAAAGCGAAAAGTACTATAATCCCGCTTTAGCCGCGCGCTATATTAACGAGATGATAAAAAAATATCCCAATAATCCTTTGTATAAATTTGTCGGGATAATAGCCGATTTTGAAAACGGGAATTATAATAAAGTAATAGATGAAGCAAAGAAATTCTTGTCTAAAATCGGCAAAGAAAAATTTTATAATGATATTTACCTTGCGCGCGCTTACACGGCAATTGGTTCCGCGCAAATGGCTAAAGGGGATTTTGAAGCCGCAAAAAATACTTTTGAAAAGTCCCTAAAAGCGACCGGCGGGCAGGAAATGAGCCGCTGGCAAATGTGGAATATTTTACGCCTTGCTCAAACTTTGGACGCTCTTGGCAAACGCGAACAGGCGGTTAAATTTTACAAAAGTATCATATCAAGCAAACAAAATTGGGGTATAGACGATATTGCCAAACAATATCTTAAAAAACCGTTCGCAAAAAGTATGCCGATAGGGCATATGTCCCCTCCTTAAAAAATTTTGTATTTTTTTAAACGAGACTTATCTGTTTTATGCCTGCAATTTAGCGCATGCGGCCGGCTTAACAGCAAAGAGGGAATTTGATTGTCAACTCATTGTATAGTATAAATAGTATCCGAGTTAAGAATAAAAGGATCTCTTCCTAAAGCGGCGCAAATATCTTTTGCCAGCGTATTGCGCGTAAGAGCCTGACAAGTCATACAAGTGGGGGCGTTTCTTGATTTTTGGCACCGGTTATTAGGATCGTCTTTTATGTGAATATTGACGCTGTAATTTGCCGTATTAGTTGGATAAGTTAGGCTAAAAGAATAATGATATGGATTATTTTCATTCCAAAAACCATAATAATATTTCCCGTCGAAGGCTGTATTTTTTGATACGTCAAGGCCTATTTCTGAAGCGAAGAACGTGATTTGCGGATAGGTTCCGTTAACCAGCCAGTACTCGTCAATAAGCGGTTTTATACTTCTTACGGAAGAAACAAGCGCGGCCATTTTAGCTTTTTCTACAACTTTTCGATATTGCGGCAAAGCAATAGCGGCGAGAATGCCGATTATGATGACAACAACGAGAAGTTCAATTAATGTAAA
>JAIRMX010000097.1 GCA_031258375.1 Elusimicrobiota bacterium
AAATTTTTAAGGCTTGAGGCGTTGGCTTAATCCTGGTTAAATACTCAAGAAAGGCCGGTTCAATAATTTTTTTCTGGTGGCGCGGGCATCCTTTTGTCTGGCATTGATAATATCCCACCTTCATATTCCTGCCTTTAGAATAGCAGGCTGTCAGAAGTCTGCCGCAATTAGAACATACAACAAAGCGGCGCAAAGGAAACTCCGGATTATTCCTTCTGGGCGGCGTGGCGGTACGCGCCCTTCCGGAAAGTATATCCTGCACCTCAAAAAACATCTGCTCGCTTATTAACGGCTCGTGTATGCCTTTAATAAAATTGCCGCCATTCTGCCCGTATTTATCCGGCAGCAAACCGCAATAGACGGGGTTTTTAAGTAAATAAGCTAAAGATTGCTTGCTTATTGTAAAGCCGCCGCGTTTCATCTTGACAAGAATTTCAGATTGTTTATAAATGCCTTCATGCGCTAATTTAAAAATTTGCCTGATAATATCGGCTTTGTCATTGGGATAAAGCTGTCTTTTGCCACATTCATTTTGTTTGAAAGAATAGCCCAGAAGACGAAATATCCAACGTCCAGTTAAAACCGCCTCGGCCATGCCGGCGCGGGTGCGCTCGCTGTTGATATCGCTTTCAAACTCGGCAAAAGAGCCGCTGATATTTCTTATCAGTTTGCCCTGCGCATTGCGCTCGTTGTTGCCTTCAACAAAAATGAGGGATATTCCTCTCGCGGAAAAAGCGTCCTCCAATTTCCTAAAATCAAATAAATTTCTTGAAAATCTATCCTGCTTCAAACACACGACGGCGGCTACCTTGTGCGCTCTCTCAAAACAGAAGGCCAGCAGCTTTTTAAGCTGTGTTCTTTCTTCCGTGCGTCCGCTTTCGCCGGCTTCGATGAAGGTCTTTAAAACTTGCCAGCCTTTACTTTCACAATAGGCCTTACAGCGGCGCTCTTGCGCGCCGAGACTTTCGCCCTCTTTGGCTTGCTCTTCGCTGGATACCCTACAGTATATTACGGCGTTTTTTAAGTTCTCGCTCAAATATTTCATTGACAACAATTTCCGCCAGCATGGACATCTCGCGCCGGAGAAAAACCTCCTCTTCTTTGTTGTATTTTCTTTCAATATTCATTATATATTTTTATGCCGCCGCAAGGCTGTCGGTATATCCCTAAAAAGTGAAATTAACGCCGTTCATACGCCGTTTACCCCCCGTTTGCGGATTCATTATCCGCAGATCTTTTAGACTCAATTATGGGCGTATTTTTTTTCACTTCCATTTTGTTTAGGTTTTTAATAGCTTTTGCGGCCTTTCTTTTGAGCACTACCCACGCAAAAAAATCGGTTATTGGAAAAAGAACCATGCAAAAAAGAAAGAAAAGCGAAAGCAATCCTTGTCTAAAACCTTCCAAAACTTCCTTGAATAATGGGAAAAATTTTGGAATAATCCCGAAGTATCGGAGAAACTGGAAGTAATTACAATTGGCGAGATTTGTGCTGCATTCTCTTAACTTTTTCCCGTCATAAATTAATTTTTTATCTGTCATTTTTTAGAATCCATAAGAGCAAGTATTTCTTCCGGACTTTCCCTAACGTAAAAAGATAAAACACTCTCATTGCTACCCGACGAGAATTCTATAGCGGTTCCCCTGTCTTTATTTGACTTATAAAAAGCCGCAACATTATCAAAGTTTATATAAACGGGTTCGCTGCAGTAAACGTCATTGTGGCCAATTTGTGTTAGTTTTACAAACATTTTAAAGCCTCCTTTTAAATAACGGCGGATCAATCTTATCGCCGCAGGTCAGAATCGCGCGGTCTCTAACCGCCTTATACAGCCCGTCGTCTTTGCAAAAACAAATCGGCATTTTTAACGATTCGGCCAGCAGCGTTTCGGCGTAGCAGCCGCGGCTGGAAAGTTTAACGTTATCCACATAAACCAAAATATCGCAGGTAATCAGCCAGTTAACCGCCAGCCTGAGGTAGTCCGCGTAATCCTTGCCGGAACCGACCAGTTTTTCGATTATGGCGGGGTTTCTGATATCTTTATACCCCAAGACCCTAAGCTGCCTTTCCTTCGCGTAAAACGCGTTTCTGTTTAAATTCGGATATCCCGTCATGGGGCCGCTTATATAAATACGCATTATTGGCTGCCCTCGCCAAAAAGGCCGTCGGCCGGCACAACGTTTATCAGCGTTTGCAACACCGCGCGCATAGATGCTATATCTTTATCCGCCGTTTCTTGGCTCATCTTTTCATACCGCACCTCTCTGGGATAAACGCGCTCGCGCATTGCTATTTCGCGCTTTACGCATTTGATTTGTTCTTCGATTGTGATATTCATTTTTTATCGTCCTCCAGCAGTTTTTTTAATTCCGCCTTTCTTTCTTCCTCGCTGAGCGCGTTCCATCGTTCTTGTTCCCGCCGCTCGGCTTCGCTTAGTTCCGGCTCCTTTTTTTTCCGCTCCATCTGCGTCGTTTTGGATTGCTGCCAAACCGTCTTGCGGTAATAATCCAAATCCTGCGTCAAAAAGTTTAAACTTGCCGGTTTTCCTTTTTCTTCGCATTTTTTTATATAAGCCTCCAGAATTTTTTTTGCCTGATCCAGATTTTCCGCGCGGTCTAAAATATTTTTTAAGTGCGGCAAAATCGGTTTTAAATTTTTCACAATTTTTTGTTTGTCTTTTTTTAAAATCGGATCATTGGTTTTCTGCAAAAAATAAATTCCCAAAAGTTCGGCGTCGTTGTTTTTCCTTTTTGCAAAAAAAGGGGCGCGTTTTTCCGTTATACCCCTTCTTAACTTCTTAAACTTCTTAACATTAAAATAATTACGCGGGTACATCTTTATGTCTAAAAGTTCATTTGGTGAACTTTCAGAGTTCATCTCGTGAACTTTTGAGTTCATCTCGTGAACTTTTGGAGTTCGTTTCGTGAACTCTTTAGTTTCCCTAACAAGTTCATTTGGTGAACTTTCAGAGTTCATCTCGTGAACTTTTAAAAGCTGATATTTATGCCAATTTTTTACCGAAATTTTTAGCGGATTTTTATCCAAAATTTCAATGATTTCTATCTTTTGTAATTTTTCCAAAACCGAATACGTAGTGTTTTTACTGCCGTGTCTGAGCCTCTTTTGCAGATCTTTTAAAGGCATTTCCAGCAGCGAGGTTTTCCAGTCGGCGATTAACAAAATCCTTACAAACGCCGCAAACAGCGTGTCTCCCCCGCACTCTACCTCGCTGCCTAAAATCTTTTCAAAAAGTTTTATATATCGTAAGGTCATAACGCGCCAAAATCCTTTATATTCTTTAATGTTTCCACGACGATGTAAACGCCTTCAAAGTCCCTGTAAATCTTGCGGCTGTCCTTTTTAACCACAAGGCAATCGTCGCGCCACACCTTCGCCTGCGTTAAGGCATCCATCACCGCTTTTTCCAGATTGTCTAGGTCGGGCCGCGACGTGTTGAATACGGCGTATTTTTTGCACTCCGGCGGCAGGTAGCAAAACGATACCGTAAGTTTTACCGCCTTGTTTATCGGCTCCGTCGGAGCGCATTTTTTCGCCTCTCTTTTTACTGCCAAATAAAAATCCGCTTTGGGCGATATAAATCTATCCAGCTTTTTTACATAAATAGGCCTTGCCTGCGGCTGCGGCCGCGCGCCCACAAACAAAGCCCATTTCATTATTAATTCTCCTTGACGGCCGTTTCTTCGGCCGCAGGGATATCATCCTGCGCGTCGCCTTCGTCCAGATCGCCGCCGCCGTTGTCTACACCATTATCTTGGCTGTCGATTTTTTCCGTCGGCTCCGTTAAGTCCGGGTCGTTGGCTTCATCTTGCATACTGCCCGTTCCGTCCAGATTTTCTGGCACGGTTTCTTCCGCTTTCGCGGTTTCATTTTCAGGCGCCGGCGTTTGCCCTGACGCCTCTTCCATCCCCGGCAGCGGAGCCTGCCTGTCTTCGGGCGTGATATCCAGTTCCTCTATCACGATGCCGGTCTCGGGGTGTATAATTTGCTTCTTGCCGCGGCTCCAGTGGAAGCGCACCTCGCACTCAAGATTGCGCCACTCTCCCTGTTCTTCGCGGCTTTTGCGCAACCCGTTTATTTCGTCTTTGATGTCTTTGATTCTTGCCGACACCGCCGAGCGTTCCGCTTCCACCTCTTCCATTTTGTCAAGGCACGCCACGATTTTGGCGTTGATTCTGTCCATATCGCGATTATCGTATCGGTGCATTACCCTGCGCTTTTCAATCTTCGTAAAGTCCGGCTCCGGCAGCGGTTCGCTTTCTTTCGCCTCAGCCTCGGCGGGCTGCTCCGCATCGGCTTTTGCTTCCGCCGCCGCTTCCGCGCTGCCCTGCTCTTGCGTCCCCGCACTTGTTGCGGGGTCTATGCCGTTCGTCGGAGTCTCTTCCGTCGCTCTTTCTTCGGCGGTTTTTATCTCTCCCTCCAGCTTTTCGCGTTCTTGGGGAGTTATCTGGTCGTCTTTTTCGCTCATAACATCACCTCTATTTTCCGTCCGGCATTTTGCCCGTCATGTACAAAAACGCGGCGTATGTCGTCGCCGTGTCCAAAAAGCAGTAAGGTATCACTATTTTGCTTTTACCGTCGCGCACCAAGTCCGGCACGTCCGCCCCGCTTATGCTTTGTTTGTAAGCCGGCAGCCCGAACCGGCTTTGCACAAAACTCAGCTTAACGTATCTGTCGCCCGCTTTTTCGGTTGTAAAATTATATAAATACTCCCGCATAACGTCGTATATTTGGTTAACGTTGGGCAATAAGCAATTTGGCAGAGCGATTTTACTACGGATATAAGCGTTGCGCAATTTTGGCAAGTCGAAACTGCGGATGTTAAAACCGATAAGCGCGGTTAATTCGTTGGTGCGCTCGTCCATCCACTCGCGCATCGCCAAAAGCATTTCCGATTCGCTTTTAAAGTTAAAAATATCCGCGTCAAGCCCCGGCATTCTGCTCACCGGCACCGGATCAAGTATACAGCTAAACACAGCCTTATTCTTCTCGGTGATGATAGCCACGCACGCTACCGGCGCGCGGTCAAGCAGCGCGCTTTTCTCTCGGATTTTAACAAAAGCTTCTTCTCTCGCCGATTCTATCGCCGCTTGGCTTTTGTAATGCGCCGGCGGCATATATTCCGCCAGAGCCGCGTCTATGTCCGCTTGGTCGGCGTGGCACGTTTCTATATCTAGGCAAAGGTATTGCACGCCGTTCGTTATTGCCGCCGCTTCGTTTAATATTTTTACGTCGGCTTTGTTTTGTTCTTGGGCTTCGCTCATTTAATATCTCCTTTGGTATCCGCCGCCGTAATAATTGCGCCGGTATCCGCCGCCGCCATAACCGCCGCCGGAGTAGCCCCCGCCGTTGTTATATCCGCCTCCGCCGTTTCCGCCGTAAATTCTTACGGCAAAACCCTGCTGTTGCAGCATCGCTATTATCTGCTGGCATTGCGGCAGAGTATTGCCCGCAAAGCTCAGTTGTATCGTGGCCTCGCCGCTCTGCGTTTGTATTACTACCGGCACGCTCCAGCTTACGGGCGCCACCGCTCCGGGCATCTGTTGCTGCTGCTGCTGCGCCATAAATCCCGGCGCCTGCTCCTGCAGCAATGGCTGCTGCGGTATGGTGCCCATAATGGATTTAAGCGCCGCCGCCAAGTCTTTTACCGTATCTTCGCTCATTTTTTGTCTCCTATTCTTTTTCAAAAAGAACATAATCGGGTACAAATCCCAAATGTTCTTTTATGTATGCTTTTGCGGCCGTTTTGGTTTTAAACCGCATAAGATTGTTTTTTTCATCCAACAAGTATTCGCACCCGTTGAGAGATATGCCTTCTATCGGCCTTTTAACCAATATCATAATATCTTGCTCCCGTTAACTAATCCTTGCTCCCGCACATGTTGCACACGCAAATATGGTCGTTTACGTCGTCGGTATGGCTGTATATCATCGCGCCTCCGCATTTGCACCGCCTAACCTTTTCGCCGTCGGCCATAACGTATGGCGCTTCGTCGTCGAATTGATGGCCGCAGTCCATGCACGCGCCGATATCGCGAGATAAATCCGTGCCTCCGCACTGCGGGCATTTTGTAATTTCTTGCAGTTCCTCCGGCACGTGCGCCATCGTTTCTTCTTTATTAAATACCTCCTCGTTAATGTTCTCGGGCGGCAAGCCCCGCCCGCTCAAAGCTCTGAAAATAAGATTGCTTAGATTATTCATTTTAATATCCTCTCTGTTTTAAAAATTCGTCTAACGACAGGCACTGCAAACTGTTGCGGTTTACGCCGGTATCCTTAACGTATTTGCCGGCGCGTTCATAGAGCTTCTGGGGATAAGAGGTGTTTGTTCTCGTAAAACTTTTACTCGCGCTCATATTTTCATCACCCCGCGCAGCTTAAACCCCTGCTGTTGCCAGATACCGGCAATATCCGCCATATTTGTTTTCCTGCCGTCGGCAAATATAAATACTTTTTCTTTTATTCTCTTCGTCATTTTTTTACCTCAATCAATTCTGGATTTTCGTACATATTGCCGATAACTTCCAGCAACTTTTCATCGCAATAGTCAAAAACAATTGATAAATTAAAAGCTGCCAAGTCATCCTCGTATCTAACAGTTAAAATATGCCCATTAAAACCCTTAATATTCATGCCAACGGCAATAATATCACCTTCGTAAATCTCTTTGCCGCTCTTATCCTTAATGCCCGTGTATTGCATTATTTTAAATTGCTGCACGGCGAAAGGATTTTTTATCCACTTGTCGTAATCCGATAAAGG
>JAIRMX010000101.1 GCA_031258375.1 Elusimicrobiota bacterium
GCAAAGACGGTATGCTGGCGGATTTGGGAGAAGCGGCAAAACGCGTTGGAAATATTCTTAAAAAATCCGATTTCCAGCCTACTCAAGTCAATGAAAATCTGTTTGACAGCGACGCGGAAAAAGAATTGCTCAAAACTCTTTGCGCTGTAAAATCGGCGCTTAGCGCATGCAATTTAGAAATAACGGAGGAATGTTGCCGCGCGTTTGAAGAATTACTAAAATTCAAAAACCCGCTTGAGGATTTTTTTGCAAAAGTAATGGTTAACGATACCGACTCCGCGCTTAAAAATAATCGGCTTGCTTTACTTAAAGAAATTGATTTTATGCTCGCCAAATCCGTTGCCGACTTAAGTAAATTACAAAATAAAAGAGAGGTAAAATAACATGAACCCTAAAAATAAAAAAGGGATGACTTTAATGGAAATGCTGGTAGTCGTAATCGTGATACTGCTTATGATTATGGCCGCTTATCCGACTTATATGAGCGGGCTTGAAAAGGCCCGCGCGCAGGAAGCTGTGCAGCTTATATCTCATCTCATAGCCGCGCAAGATAAATTCCAGTCGGAATGTTATAATATGACTGCTTCAGGTTGTGTTTATTCAAGCTCTTTTTTGAATTTGCCTTTGAATATAGAAGGTCCTAATCAAGATACGAATATTACTAAGACTGCTTCCTCTATAACAACCTCCGCGTTTGTATATACTCTTTCTGAAGATGGCGATATAACCGCTACTCCGCGTAATAATTCTTATAGTTATACTCTTACTGCGACTGTGGGAGACGAGAAAATCGCTTGCAATGTAGTTAATGGCTCCGACTCCGGCAAAAAAATATGTTCGGCTATAGCTAAGAAATCAAATAATAATACTTATATCATCGAATAAAATTGTAAATATTGTTAGGGTTTAATAAATAAAAGGAAAATAGTCAGGCTCTAAAAGGAGTCCGTTATTATCAACCGAATTATATGAGGCCTAATCTCATTATAGTATTTTTGCCACTTATATATCCCTATGTTTAAACTTTGGCAACTCATTATATTTAAGCAGATAGAACTCGTCCTGCCAAATCTCCAAGTCCGGCGCCGAGAATAATTGATATTTCCGCTGCAACTGCGGCGTATGCTTTAATGTATTGCGCCGTTTTGTTTGCTTGTTCTATTATATGAACCTCTTTTTATATATTTCGTTTAACTTATAATTTGTCATATAATTTTTACGCAATAATTTTGTCAAGATGGCCAAAGGTCTCTATTTGTAAAAAGGGACTATAGGGTAATTTACAAATATGGATATTTATTTTAGAATTAAATAATAAGTTAAAGGGCATGGAAGAACATTTTGAGCCGCTTATCGTATAATTATGGTCGCCCTGTCTGTCGCCGTCAAGCTCTATCGCGCCGCTGGTCGCGCCGGCTAAAAAAATAGTAAAATATATTATTATATGAATTTTATATCTCCGGTTTAGGATGAGAATGGACTTTTTCCTCATCAATGGAAAGAATCAAACGGATGCTAGCGGCGAGTTATATGAATAATATTTATGCCGATTTTTTCCTCTCCCTTAGCAGGAATGCTCGCTCTGCTCACTGCCTTTAAAAGTGGGGTTTTGAATTTAAAGGGAGGAAACAAAAATTAAGTCAAAGGTTTTATCTCTACCCTTCTGTTTTCAGCGTTTGCTTCTTTGGTATGCGCGGGATTTGCAAAATGAGTTTTGCCGTAGCCTTTGTGCGTCAATTTATCCTGCGGAACTCCAAGCTCGATTAAATCGTCGTAAACGGCTTTTGCCCTGCGCTCGGATAGTTTTTGATTATACTCCGCAGGTCCGACTATGTCGGAGTATCCCTGCACTTCGTATGTCTTGCCGGAGTTTTTTATTTGCTGTGAAAGGTTTTCAATCTCTTTTTCGTATTGCGGCTTGATATTGTATTTGTCAAAGTCAAAATAAATAATATTAAACGTCTGCGCAGCGGGCGCAATTATCGGCGCCGTTTGGGGCCGCGTTGCAGTTTCGTCGTTATTAACACCTTGCTCCTCTTTGCAAAGACTTGCGCGGCAGCAGCGGCAACCCGTTCTTTTCCCGTCGAAAGACAATCTAAATCCCGCGTTCGCCGTAAAATTCTTTATATCGTTTCCCTTTTCATATCCGGCGTAAGAATAAAGCGATATGATATCCGTAGCGGTTATGTTTATTCCTCCGCCTATGTCAAAACTTCCGCCGGCAAAATCGTATTCCTGCTCCGCGCCGTTGCCGGATGCTTTTGCCTTTTGGGAAAAATCCCCGTTATATCCGCCTTCGATATAAGGCTCCGCGGCAGCGCAGTTACTCAGCGTTTTGGAGTATCCGGCAAACAACGCCGCTCTTGCAAACGCAGATTTATGCGCGGAGTATTTTATTTGATATCCGTTAAAGTCCGCCATTTCTGCGGAAGTTATGCCGTAAACGCCTTTTACCTTCGGCTCAAGCGCAAAGTAAGAAGTCTGGCCGATATCAAACTTGAACTCTTTGCCAAACTCCAAAGACGCGGCGGACATATTCCAATCGGCTGGACGGGTTAATTCCGTTTTGTAAAAAAGATTCCTTGCCGTTAAATCCAAAAACCAGCCGTTTTTATTAAGCCAAGCAGCGTATATTCCCGCTGAAGGCGCGTACGATTTGCCTGCCGGCGTTTTGTTTATTTCAAAATCGTTTGCGCTTATATATCCGCCGCTTATACCTACATAGAATCTGTCTTCATTATTTTTGAACAGGCGCGTATCAACTCCGGTTTCAAAGCCGAAAATATCCGCGTTTAAGAAATCTCCTCCGCGCGAATAATCGGAATAGAAACCCCTGCCCCAAAACGCGTAGTTTGCATCGGGCGCGGTTCTTCTTAAATCCCCCAAACGTTTGTTTAAGGAATTTGTCGCCGTTTTTAATATCGCGTTGTTGAGGTAAGGAACCGCGTCCGCCTGCCGCGCGGCAAATCCCTGCGCGTTCAAAGCGGCGGCGGACGCAGCTATTAACAAATACCCCAGAATTGCCGCGCCTGCTGCCCGCAGCGGCATCAACGATAATTTATATTCACGCTTTTGCGGGAATGGCAGACTTAAGATCTTCTTCATTTAAAACCTCCATTGCGCTGCGGCTCTTACGCCGAAGTCGCTGTCGCGGTTCGTCTTAAAAATTGCTTTGGCCCATACGTTGAATTTCTGCGAGAATATTTTTGAAATACCCGCGCCGTATTCTAAATAGTCGCTGCCTCTGTCTACTTTGGGCAAATCAATATTGCCGGCCTTGCCCGAAATTGCGCCGCCCATATTTATCATATAAAGGCCGCTAAGCATAAAGTTCCAAGTTTTTAGCCCGTAAATAAAATTAATTCCGGGCGCGACGTTAAAACCGTTCATATAATCCGATTGCATAGTTATATCGCCGTAAGAAGAATCCCATTTTTGTTTGCCGTAAAAATTATATGATCCAAGAAGGCTTGGCTGCACAACTAAATTATCCAAATAGATATTGTAAGAATTTTTAACCGCCGTGCCCGCAAACCAATTGTAAACGTCGTCCTTAAAGCCTTCAACGTTCATATGGTTGTGGTAAACGCCGCCGTAAATCAAACCGGCGGCCGTATAAGCGTTCTTCATAAACGAAGCCATAAAGCCGGCCTGCAATGCGTTTTGCTTCATATCCGTCTGGGCAAACGTTTCTTTCGCGCCCGTGTATCCGCCGTAAAACGTAGGCAGGAAATACGCGTCCGCGCTCATATCTTTCGCCGGCAGATCAATGCCTATCATATAGCCGTACATATCGGTTTTTAAATTAAAACCGTCTAAATGCAGTCCCCCGGTTTCGTAATAAGTTTTAAGCCAAATATTGCTTTGTCTGTTCTCTTTTAAAAATTGAGAGGGAATAAAACGATAGTCGCATTTGTTTTCGCTTGAAAGCATTACGTTGCTGTCAAAAAACACGTGGTCAAACAATACGTTGTTTGCAAGCAGCTGCGCGCTTAGCATTGCCAAAACGGACGCGGGACCTCTTGGGGTATTAGGGTTGAAAACGCCCGGGACCATGTTCAAAAGATACCAGCCGTCCCGGCCGGCTATCGGCCCGAAATCATACGCTCCCACGGCAGTCATTACGCGCGGCGTGCTTGTGGTAAAATCTACGCCGCTGATGGAAGAACCCTCAAAAATTTGAAAAGGAATTTCTTCTTCGGCCGGCGTGGAAACGAGACGGAAGAAATCCACGTTTATGGCCGCAAGGCCGGAGTTTTTTACGGCTCCGTCAAAAATATATCGGTCGGAAATACGGTTTGCCGGATCAAGGTCAATGTCAAAATTAGCCGCGCCCGTTATTTCCATTTCGCCCGCAAAATTATTTTCGGTTATGACGCCGTCCATCGCGTTTATGCGCGCGTCGGTTAAACTAAGATTGCCCCAGCCCGCGTTGCCCGCGCCGGAGAGGTTAACGGCAATTGCGTTCTGGTTTAAGGTCGACGACGATATCGTTATATTCCCGTCGGAAATAGCGGAATTTTCGCCCAGCGTCAGCACGGAGCCGTTGATAAGATTTAAAGTTCCGCCGTTTTGAGCGTAATTTGAGCCGGCAGTATTTTTTAAATTATCCAAAGTTACGGCTCCGTTTGTCATGTTAAGCGCGCCGTACCATAAATCCTCCGCGCCAAGATACAGCTGCGCGCCTGCGTTTTGCACGCTTATTTTGGAATTTCCGTCAATAGCGACCACGGCGGTTTGATTAACGATATCGGCGGCATTGTTAAGCACAAGGTTTGCTCCCTTACGTACGAATAATTGCGCTCCGTCCACGCTCAAAGAAGAAGTATCAACTTTGGAAGCCGCGCCGCCTGCCCAATACAAACTGCCGCCGGTAATAATATTTGTCCCGCCAAAGAAAACGCCTTGATTTACAGCAGTGCCGGCAGTCTGCTTAAAAGTTCCCGTGAAAGCGGAACTGTCGCTTGTATCCGTAAGCCCGAACATATTTCCGTCCGTGTTTTGGTTTATCGTTCCCGCGCCGCCAAAACCGCCGGTAAACGCGCTGACTCCGGCCGTGCCGACAAAATTGATTACTCCGTCGTTATATATATCGTTTGACGTGCTGCCGGCTTGGTTAAAAACGAAAGAT
>JAIRMX010000009.1 GCA_031258375.1 Elusimicrobiota bacterium
GATATTATTATCGGTAATAATCTGTCTTTGCGCGCCGCTTATAGCAGCTATGCTCGGTATAGGCGCTAAAAACGCTTATCTTATAAGAATAAGCTCCGCCGTGATGGCTTTGGACAGCATTAATATCGTGCCTTTTGCAAAGTTGCGCTTTGAACACCGCGCTTGGTATTTTGTCGCGGTGCGCACGCTTTCAATAATCGTGAACGCCGTCGGAAATATCATGGCTTTGGCATTTTTCAAAACGGGTTTAAGCGGTATTTTTATCGCGGGTATTTTTGCTTCTTTAACCTCCCTTATTTTGCTTTTGCCGGCCATTAAAGAAGATATTGCCGCCCGCTTTGATAAAAATCTGTTTAGAAAAATGTTTAGTTTTTCGTGGCCGTTTATACCGGCGGGTATGGCGAGCATTCTTGTAAACGTTATCGATAAGCCTTTGCTTGCCCATCTCTTAGGGCTTGCGGATGTCGGAATATATCAGGCCAATTTTAAAATAGGCGTGTTTATGATGCTTGTCGTTTCTATGTTTGACCAAGCGTGGCGGCCGTTTTTCATACAACGCGCTAAAGACAAAAATCACAAAGAATTATTTTCAAACATATTGACTTACTTTACGTCTTTTGCGGGTTTAATATTTTTGAGCCTTGTATTTTTTATGCCCGTAATTATAGGAACGCCCGTTTTGGGGCGGCATCTCATAAATCCGTCTTATTGGGGGGGAATGAATATAATACCGCTTGTTCTAGGCGGATATTTATTTTACGGTTTTTATATTAATTTTATGATAGCTCCGGTGTTGACAAAAAAAACAAGCGTTTTAATGTATATTACGCTGCTTGGCGCGGCTGCAAGCGTAATTACCAATATTGTCTTAGTGCCTAATATCGGAATTATTGGCGCGGGCTGGGCCATATTAATAAGCTACGCGGTTATGGCGGCAAGTTTGTTTATTTTTCTTCAAAGAAATTATCCTATAAAGTACGAATACAAAAAACTTATTTTAACAGGCGTGCTTATTTGCGCCGCGCTTTGCTTTAATTTCCGGCTCGGGACGGATATAAATATTTCAATAATTTTTGCTAAAGCGGCGGCTTTGATTTTATATTGCCTCGGCGAAGTTTTAATAATAAAATACCTGCCGCGCCCGTAGAACATCCGCTTATAAAAAAACGGCCGCATGTTTCTTGCATATGGCCGTTTTATAAATATTAAGCGGGCAATTCTAAATCAAGAGCGTGTTTATCCTTTGATTTACCTCCTCAACGTCGAAATATTCGGGATTAAAGTTGCTGAAATCCTCTTCGCTCCAGTCGAGCCAATCTGCATATCTTTGTCTTTCGGGCGAATGGGGGTTGTTTATGGCTTTTAGCAAATCCTCATATCCCGCGTTTCCGCCTATGTCTTCAGGCGGACATTTGCCCGCACCCTTGAAGCATCTTGGATATTTGACGCCGTCTTCGGCGGCAATAATTTTTTTAAAAAACACTTCGTGCTTCCAGTCATCTCCGAAATCATACGTGTAGACGCAATGCTTTTCTTTATCCCATATATCGGCGAGCTTTGTCTCTCTCGAATCTATATCGTTTGATAAATCAAGCATATCTTCGTCGTTTATATCGTAATTGATGCCCGCTATTTTGAAGTAATATAAATGGGCATTATTCCATCCCATAGCTTTCTGTATTATCTCGTGAAGCTGGTGGAGCGTAATATAAAAAGGAACTTCAATCTGCCGCCATATTGGGACTTTTATATTCGTCAATTTTACCTCTACAGAGGCTATTTTTTTATCTTCCATAATAATTTTTATTATCCTATGTTAATTTTTCGCCGCATTCGGGGCAGAATTTCGGGCTGTCCGCTCCTGTGGAATGTTTATGTCCGCATTTGCAGGCCGCTTCGGGCTTTTGCGAGCCGCATTCGCCGCAAAATTTAGCTGTATTAATGCTGCCGCATTTGCAACTCCACAAATTTTGCGCCGCGTTTTGCTGTTGTTGCTGCCCGCCCTGCGCATTTAAAAACTGCGCGGCATTTGCTCCGCCTGCTTGTTGCGCAAGCCCCATACCTATAAAACCCGGCAGAGCGCCGCTTTCATTGGCTGCGGCATTTTCCATAGCCGTGGCTTGTGCCGCGCCTAATCTTGCGCCCATCATTTGCGGATTTGCATAAACGCGCGCTTCCTGCAGCTGAGCTATTTTCTTTGCGCTTTCTTCATCGGGAGTTATGGACGAAAAACCTACGGATACTATTGAGAGGCCTCTGATTTCATTCCAATCCGCGGTAAGCTCTTTATTTAATTCCTGCGCAATTTCTTTAGTATACAAAGGTATTTTATCATATGCTATATTTTTTGAAGCAATGCGGCCAAGAACCGTCTGTAAATTATGCTGAACTTCCGCCTTTAGCTGCGGGTCAATTTTATCTTTCTTGAAATTATCAACCACATTGGCCGTGACATTTGAGTAAAACATAACCGGATTGGTGATTTTATAAGAATACGCGCCATAACCCTTTATCATCATAGTAAAACCAAATTCGCCGTCGCGAAAAGGCACGTCTCCCACGCCGAATTTATTATCCATTATTTCTTTGGTGTTGATGAAATAAACGCGCTGGTCGTTTTCCGTCTGGCCTCCGTAAACAAAACGTTTGCCCACTTTTATGAAACTTTCTTTGAGGCCTTTCCATCCGCTGTCAAATAACGAAGGTTCAGTTTTGGTATCGTATATATATGCCCCGGGCTCTGCTGTGAAATCAACGATCTTACCGTTTTCTACGACAATCATAAACTGGCCTTCGTTAACGGCAATTTTGCTTCCGTTGGTTATAATATTATCGCTGCGTTTTGTGTTGGAAGAAGAACCTTCTACAACGCGGACTTCGCCTTTTTGTACCAGCGTATCCATGTTCATTGCGTCACAGTATAAATATTCTTTCCACTGATCCGCAAGTACGGTATTAATTGCTTCCGATGCTGCTTTTATAAGTCCCATTTTTTATACCTCTCTTTTATCATTTATTATTACGCCGCCGGAGCCGTAATTGACGCCGGGGGTGAAATTTCATCGGTTTTATCTGAAACGTTTTGCTTTGCGTCATACACATTATTATTTTGCGGAAGATTATGCACGGCGAAAACTTTTTCCTCAATTTTATCCATTATAAAATTATATACGAATTTCAAAATGTCTGCTATATGATTTCTGTTTCGCATTATTTTTATTCCTCTCTATTTATATCTTTCCGTTTGTTTATTATTTATAAAAACGCCGCCTGGAGCATACCGCGAGTCCGCCCAGATTATATCAATATCCGCCAAAAACCATTTATAATTGCCTGCTTTAATTACAGAATCGCAATAAACGCATCTGCCCATATTATTGATTAAAGCCGGAGCGCCGCATTTTGGGCAAGTTATGGTTTCAACGGTATGTTTTTTTGTCGGTTCCAAAACAACTCTGTCTCGCCTAAAAACAAGGAGATATTTTTTTAACAATACTTCATCCGGGTCATTTTGTAATACAGTTTTAGTCAGTTCTTCAATGACATAATTAATCATTTTGACCTCTAAAAATGCGGAAAGATATTCATATTCCATAGTTTTGTCATATTTGTAAAGATAAGCTTTGTCAATGTTTTCTATTCCCGTAATATTTATTTGCTTCTTTTTTATATATTGACTAATTTGCGTTACGTGTTCGCGGTATTGCTCTTCAATCATAAGCGGCAGCTTGCTGATATCGCGCTGAGAAAAGGCACTTTTTAAAGTTTTGAAAACTTCTTTTGCGTATTCGATAAATTGATCTCTGTTAAAGTTTGAATCGCTTTCGTGCAGTGCTGTTATAATTTCTTTCGTGTTATCAATTATGACGCCCGGCAAATCGCGCTCAATTGCGTGTTTCCCAAAAATTTTGATTTCCGCCTTGTCGAGGAGAAACACGATTAACGATATTGCTCCTGCGATTATTGCGTAAACTACATATATAAACTCATGAGAATATGCAATATTATTGTTTTTGCGCGAGTTTGCCTTTTTGGGTTGTACGTATGCACCCCTGTTTGCTAAATAATCGTTTAAATTATTATCATAAATTTGGGCGGGCGCGCAAACATAAATCAGCAATAGCGCAAGAGAGATAAATAATAATTTAGAAATTTTTCTAATCATCTGTTTTAAAAACTCCCCGAAACAATATTTGAAATATGCGGTTCTCCCGGATTTTTGAAAGTATATTTGCCGGTAAATTTCGCGTTTAGAGGCAGATGTCTGCAAATTTCATATTCCAACGGTTCTTGATTCATATGCGGTTCATGCAATTGGTCTATGGCAAATTTAAATAATTTTCTCTCTTTTTCATTTGCGGCAACCGTTTCAAAAACCATAAATTCTCTTAGAAACTTTTCTTCATAATAAACATTTGCAATATCTTTCCAAAATATCGGAGGATTGGAAAAAGCTTCTAAAGTTTCAGGAGTGATTTTGAGCGAATAATCCTTGCCTTCGGAAAATACAAAAGATAAAAAAGAGAAAAAAGTTTGAAACGAAAAGGAATAGGAAGAATTATGGTGCTTTCTTCCTGTGAATGTATCTTCTTCTCTGAAGAGCTTGCTGCCTTCAAAAATAACGCTGTCATTTATCCGTTTATAAGCCATATAAATCTCCTTTATACTAATTTAATTCTATAATAAAAATAATTATATTTTATCAAAATTCCGTGTATATTTATCAATAAATTAAACATGTCATTTTTTATACTCCACAAACTCGGCTTTCAAACCCCAATTTTTACATAAATCATCATAAGCCGGACCTGTAATCTTACAGCTGAATTTCCGGGGATTTCTTTGTCTTTCAATTATAAAAGAAATCGTTTTATTATCGCTATAAAATATAATTTCCGGATTATGGCGGTTGTTTATGTTTAATACGGCTCCGGAGTTTATAAGATCTTTATAATATTTTGAAAAGATTACTTTATTTGAAGTTATTCCCAAGTCTTCAAGCGTAGAGGGCAAAGCGTTGTTTTTACGTTCAAATTTTTCTATTCTGGCAACTATGTCTTCCAAACTCAAAAGAGCGGTTTTTTGCTCATCGCTAAGTTTTTGATGATTGATTATTTTTTCCGTATTACGGTTTATAGCTTTGGACGGGAAACGTTCTGTTGTAGATACGGTATATATAATGATTACGACGGCAAAAACCAGCCAAATAACAAGAAGCGTCGGAATTAATAATAATAGTGATCTCAAGACGGCTCTTAATATCGTATTTCTTTTTTTGACTGTGTCTACGACCGCTCTTAAATTATGCTTTTTTAGAAGGATTACTCTTATAATACACCCCACAAAAGGAAGATAAGAAAGAATAAGAAGAAGCTGAATTCTGTCAAAAGTCCTTCTCGATTCAAGTTTTATTTGATTTATCAACGCTTCTATTCCCATAATCATTTTTCCGAGCGTGTTAAGATTATTTTCAAGAAAAAAGAAATAAAAATAGTATATGAAACAAAATACTATGAAATTAAGAAAACCTAAATTTGCTCTTATAAATGCGAACTTGTCGGCAACGGCTTCCATAATTAAAAATAAGAACAGATAAAAGAATAATATCACCGTGATATCTACCGCTGCGGCGAGAAATCTTTTCCATAAGCGGGCCGGTTTTTCCGCGCGCTGTCCGGCTGGAGTGGAAAAGAAAAGTTTTTCTCTTTCGTATTTTCGGGAGTGTTTTATAATTTTAGGATTGTTTTCTTGCTCAGTTTGTAAATACTTTGTTTCAAATTGCTTGTCCGACATAAGAAGAAGCACAACGAAATCTATAAATCCAAGAATAAAGGGTATGAACGTGAAGGAAAAACATAAGTATATAACGCCGGTTTTGTATCTGCCGAGAAAGAATTTATGAACGCCGAAACCTCCAAGAAATAGCGCAAGTAAAATGGCGATGTTCCTGTAGCCAAAAGAGGCTTTTCCAGAAAGTAAAAGTGCCAATATATAGATGATTAACAGCGGGAGATAAACCCACTTTATAATCATTATAAACATTGATATGAAAAACACCATCTTAATGTCCTCGTTATCCGATAATGAAAAACGGCCATCATACCAGAGCTAGTAAGATAACCCAAAATATAACAGCCGTAGTTTCCCGTCCGAAGACGGGAAACATTCGGCACAGAATACGCGGGTAATTAATCCGCATATTCTGCACCTGATAACGAGCTGTTTTTAGGTTCTTACTATGCTTTTGATATCTCAAAAGCTTGTCCCGTTTTCACGGAACTCCCAAAAACAGTATCAAATTTTTATAAGCCGATTGTTTGTTTACTCTTCTGTCACCCCTGAATCCTGTCCCGTAAGAGCCTGCCCCCGAATGCTCTTATCGGGAGTTGTAATACGGGATTGTTTCAGGGTCTCTCTGTTCGTCATTCTGAATTTATTTCAGGATCTGCACTTTTGTCACCCTGAATTCATTTCAGGGTCTGTCGTTTACTGCAGATGCTGAAACGAGTTCAGCATGACGGTTAAGAAGTGTAATACAGGGTTCAGCATGACGATTTATTATTTTCGGCTTACATTAACAACAGTTTTCCTTTTTTATTTACTGCTTATTTTTATTATATTATAAATCCAGTCCTTTTGCACTGTATTTTTTTCCGTTCCGTAAAGAGTTTACTGTTTGAGTTTTTTCTTTAGCACCTTGAACGCATAGTTTTTTCTAATATTATATGCTTTTAAACTTAACTCCTCAAGCTTCCTATTTTGATTAAAACTGCGAAATAAGTTTTTTAAGTTCGTCTAAAAGCGGCTGCTTAAAATGTAATTTGACTGCGCGACGGCCTTTTTCTTCAAGAGCTTTAAAATCCGCCAAAGCCTGCGCGTTGCATAAATCCGCAAAAGTATATGTCTGGCCGGGAATTTTAACGTCGTTTTGCGCGTCCGCCGACATAATTATAAAAATACCGTTATTGCCGTCTCCTTTATGTAATTGTCCCGTTGAATGCAGATAACGCGGGCCGTAGCCGAAGAGAACGGAGTTTTTGGTATGCGTTAAGATTTTGTCTCTAAAAACCGCAAAAATATCGTCAATATCTTTTGAAGCGTTAAGATAAGGCAAAAGCGCGACATAATCGTTGTTTTTTATAATATTATAAATATCTTGCGTTAAAGTCGGCAAATTAATCTTGCCCATTAAATTTTTTGACGTTAAAATTTCCGCCGTTGTTTGCGCGGATTTTTTGCCGGCTTCCAAATCCGTCAATAAGCTTTTTGTTATGGTTTTGGCAAGCTGAACGTTGGGTTGGTCAAAAGGATTAATTTGCATAAGCGCGCCGGCTGCGGCGGTTGCAATTTCCCAAAGCAGAAATTGCGCTCCCACGGCATTTGTTTCTTCCATATCGATTTCTACAATAGGATGTTCCGTTTTTGCAAGCGCGCCGGCTATAGACCTGACTTTTGCATCATTTGCGCCGCCGCAAGAAATATAAACGAAAATTCTATCGTTTTTATATTCAAAGTTTTCGTGCAAGAGTTCGCCCGAGACGGGGACTATGCCTTTGCGTTCTTTTCCCGTCGATTCGGCGACAAGTTGTTCGACCCAAAGTCCGAAGATATCGATATTCGACGGCATCAGCAATACAAGTTTATCTCTCCCCGCCGCATAAGCCTGCCCTATTAACGCGCCGAGCTGGGCGGCCGCGCTGTTTTTATCGGTTTTAAAATTATCGCCCGTCCGCGCGGCTTTTTTCAAAATATCGTCAATGTCAAATCCGCACAGAGCGGCCGGCACAAGGCCAAATAAAGATAAAGCCGAAAATCTGCCGCCGATATCGGCCGGATTTAAAAATATTTTGCGGAAATTTTTTTGCTTTGCCAATGTTTCAAGGCCTGTTTCGGGGTCGGTTATGGCGATAAAATTTGCGCCCGGAGTTTTTGACACTTTTGAAACTTCGTCGTAAAAATACGCAAATTGAGAAGACGGCTCCACGGTGCCGCCGGATTTGCTGGCAAAAATGAAAAGAGTTTTCAGCGGATCTATTTGTGAGCGGACGCGGCAAATCCAATCCGGATTTGTACTGTCTAAAACGAAAAGTTCGGGATAGCCTTTTTGCCTGCCGAATATAACGCGCAGAACTTCGGGCGCGAGGCTGCTTCCGCCCATGCCCATAAGCACGATATGGTTGAAATTATTTTTGACTTCTTGCGCAAACGTTTTGATTTCGGGTATTTGTTTAAAAGACCAATCGTAAATCTCAGTCCAGCCGAGAAAACTTTCTATAAATTTTATACTTTCTAAGTCTTGTTTCCACAGCGAGCCGTCGCGGCCGTAGAGTTTTTGGGTAAAATTCAATTCGTTTAATTTTTCAATACCTGCGGTAATAAGCGTCTGGGCTGATTTATTTGCGATAATTTTCATACTTGACCTCTAGCATTTTAGCGTTTTTTTAATATTATATAATAGAAATTGTATCATTTTCTACAATATATTTTTTATGAACACATTGCTGAACACCTCCGCCGTCAAAAGGATTCAATCTTTAATATCACATACAAAATAACTTTACTGTCAAATTCACTGGTAAAATTTTTATATTTCTATTTTTGGAAATGCTTCTTTTATTCCCAAAACGATATCTTGAAAGCTGTCTGATACCGTTGAAATCTTACTATTTCTTAAAAAGAATTTCCATTGCGTCTGTTTAGCAGGGTCATTATAAAACGAAGGGATGAAAACAAACGGGTCTCTGGGAATGTCCGTTTTTCTGCTCTCGAAGGTTTTTGTAATGCTTTCATTCAGCGGTTCTTTGCTCAGCTTGTTTTCTTTTAATATTATATACACATCATAAAAATCTTTCATGCGGCTGTTGATGAGTTCCCGTTTTATCATGGCTTCGTACTTTTCCGCAACTAGGTTTCAAGCGGGTATAAATTTAGCGTTGTTTTATTCATATCTAATAGGTAGCGCTAAAAGGCATACAAAAACAATAAATTATGTATTATACTTCTGTAGTATAGTACAAATATTTGGAAATTAAAAAAATTAATGCATTTTATATGTATGCCTTTTAGCACTGCCATAGTTTATCTACAAATTGGTTGATATGCT
Source organism: Elusimicrobiota bacterium (assembly GCA_031258375.1). Lineage (GTDB taxonomy): Bacteria > Elusimicrobiota > Elusimicrobia > Elusimicrobiales > Elusimicrobiaceae > Proelusimicrobium. The sequence goes on from JAIRMX010000009.1 coordinate 9,104, forward strand.
ACAATATTATTATATGGTTAGCGGAGGTTTATTAAGAAAAACAGATTTGAAGTAAATTAAAATTGCAAGAGTAGATTATTGACGGAAGTACAGGGATAGCCTGTACAGAGCTAGATGGGACAACCCATATGGCATAATTTCGGTCCTGAGATAATCGTTTGTATTCTTGTCTACGCTTTTAGTGTGGACAGAAGCGACGATTATTACTATACGGGTTACCGAAATTAGCCTAAAGTAATACGTCGCTTTTTTATTGGCTAAAAAAGCTGACATCAAAGGCAGTATTCCCTCAACGCTGTTGGGAG
>JAIRMX010000169.1 GCA_031258375.1 Elusimicrobiota bacterium
TTGAAATGTTCTTCTCGTTTTATATTCATAAAAACCCCCTGTTTTTACTTTGAACGCGCGGTATCAGCCGCTATCTAAATTATATAAAACAAATAATTGCAAAAAAAATAAGAAATATATATATTATATTAAGTATAAAAATATAAGAGGCGAACGGTATGAGAACAATCTTAACCGCAAAAACTAAGGAAGATTGCACAAAATGGTCAAAAACCGCAATACCTTTTCCGGTCTTTTTAACAGCGTTTACAGGGCATGAATCTTCGCACGGCACGCTGATTTTTAGTATTGCGCCATAGGGACAGGCTTCTTTGCATTTGCCGCAGTTTTTACATTTGTTATTATCTATGCGCGCTTTATGGCTCTCTATACTGACGGCGCCAAAGGGACAATTATTTTCACATTTACGTGAAAGACAGGCTTGACAAATTTCGCTTACCATATATCTGCTTTTTACGCAGGCGGAGCAGGCCGATTCCATAACGGTAAGCAATTTGCTGCTGTTGTAGTCAAACTGCGGATTATTTCTGGAAACATACTCGCTTAACGGCAGAGCTTCGTCTATTTCGTTTACGGAATAACCTAAAGCGGCAAGCGCGCGTAATTTTAAAATAGCGCGTTCTTTATACACGCAACAACGGAAAGCGGCTTCGCTGCCTTTGGGAATTATATTAAAGGGGATGCGGTTGATGTCTTTTTCTAACGTCCCGTCGAAAAACATACGGCTTATTTCCGTTAAAACTTTATTTTTAAAATACTCGGAGTAATCAATAGTTTTCATATTGATATATTATACAATTCTTATTTAATCAGCTCTATATATTTTTATAACGCCGTTAATGTATTTTCAAATATAAATCAAACTTTTGCTTTCCATTAACGCAATATGCGCGTTGAAACAATTGTTTGCTAAGCAAGTTATAATTATTTAAAATATATATATAAAATTGCGCAAACGGGGAAATTATGTGCGGCGTATTTGGAATAGAAAATAACGATAAGGCGGCGAGCGCCGTTTTTACGGGGCTTTTAAATTTACAGCACCGCGGGCAGGAAGCCGCCGGAACTGCGGTTTATAATTGTTCCTCAAAAACTTTACGCGGCTGCGTCGGCGCAGGCAATGTGCTAAACGTTTTTAACAATAACGCCGCCGCGACCGCGATAAGCGGAAACTGCGCCATCGGGCATGTGCGCTATGCAACAAGCGGTAAAAGTTCTCTCCAAAACGCCCAGCCTTTTATTTTTAACACAAAAAGCGGTTTCATAGCTCTTGCGCATAACGGAAATATTTACAATGATAAGCAAATAGCCGCACGTTTACAAAAAAGCGGAGCTATTTTTGCGCATACTTCCGACAGCGAGCATATTATGCATCTTGTCGAACGCGAAAAAGGCTCTCTAATAGAAGCCCTGCCCAAAGCCCTTGCAAAAATCAACGGCGCTTACGCGCTGATATTTATACAAGACGGCGTTATGACCGGCGTTAGAGATCCTTACGGCATACGTCCGCTGGTTCTGGGCAAACTGGGCAAATCTTATATTTTAGCTTCGGAAAGCGTTGCCATCGAAATGTCCGGAGGCGAAGTTTTGCGGGATATCGCGCCAGGGGAAATTATCGCCATAGAAAAGGGCAAAATAAAAAAATCTTTTATTTTTGAGCGCAAAAAAAATTACGCGCCGTGTATTTTCGAGCAGATTTATTTTGCTTCGCCGGCAAGCAAGGTCTGTGGAAAAACCGTCGCAAAAGCGCGCATGGAAATGGGAAAACTTTTAGCCCGTCAGATGAAAGACATTAAAGCCGACGTCGTTATGCCCGTTCCCGACAGCGGAGTTTTTGCCGCGCTGGGTTTTGCAAAAGAAGCGAAAATTCCCTTTGATATGGGGCTCGTGCGAAATCATTATATGGGGCGCTCTTTTATCACGCCGGACCAAAAAGTCAGGGAAAATATCGTCCGCATAAAACTGCTGCCGATAAAAGAAAAGATAAAAGGAAAAAGAATAATTTTGATAGACGATTCTTTGGTGCGCGGCACTACGTCGGGCAAAATAATGCGGCTTATGAAAAGCTGCGGCGCAAAGGAGATACATTTCGCTCTGTCCGCGCCGCCGGTAATTTCGCCTTGTTTTTACGGCATTGACACGCCGACTAAAAAGGAACTCATAGCGCATAATATGACGACGGCGCAAATAGCGAAATTTATAGGCGCAAGCAACGTAAATTTCATAACTTTGCCAAATTTAATAAAAGCCGCTCAAGGCACAAAATGCAAAACTTTCTGCGCGGCGTGTTTCAGCGGCAAATATCCAACCGGAATAAAGATCTAAGAAGGTCTTTTAGCGCCCCCTTGTTTCTTAAGCAATTGTGTTATAGTTATAATATAAGAAATATTATTTATGAAAAAAGGCCTAATAGTCAAAAATGTGCCTAATACCATCTTATAAATGATTTAATAACATTTCAAAGGGCAACCCTAACGTTGAGATTATACAGGACGACGGCGGGCGGATATTATCGAATAACATTTTTGAGGTTAAATAATAAAATTAAACTCGTTGGAACACTGCTGAATGAAACTGAATAGAACTAGTTTTGATCATTAGGCCAAATATTTCCTTCTCATTACCGCTGGAATCGTTACGGAACTAACGATACCCGCCCACGATTAAGCTTGTCCCCGA
>JAIRMX010000202.1 GCA_031258375.1 Elusimicrobiota bacterium
GGGAGCAGGATTAGGAAGAGGACATGTACGGACGGGAGCATAGAGACATGGGTATGGAAAGACGACGTTTGTCCGGGAGACTGGGAGAAGAGTAATGTTTGTGGAGGTTCCTTTGAAGAGCTGGCAATAGAGGAGGGGGTCGAGATAATTGGAGGAGAAAGCGGAGAATTTCCGTGGCAGGAAAAAGAATAATATTTGTCGTGCAGTTAAGAAATATTATATTATTAAAGAGGAGGAGGAAAAAATGAAGAGAATATTAATGGCGTTAGTAGTAATAGGGATAACAGTTATCCCATTGGGATTGACGGGAAAAGCGTTCTGTCAAGACCTAGACCACTTCGTTGACGAAATAGACGAATGCGCTATAGTGACTAGACCGGAATGTAGGCCTGATCAACATATCTGTTATGTTCCTGGTGGATGGTGGTGTAACGGAGTGGAATCTTTTGGGATGATAGAGACTTGCTGCGATGGAAGTGACCTAAAGATTCCAGAAGTAGAATGTAATCCTCCGGCAGAAGGGAGTTGTTCAAGTCTAGGAGCTAAGAGGTATGAATTCTGCGGAGAGTATGGGACGCAGGTATATAAATGTGTTATGAATGAGTATTATGGCACGGAAATTGGATGCGAAGACATGGTATTTAACGTATTAGAGTGGGAGGCTGAGGGCGGTTGCGAATGTTTGAGCGAAGATGAAGAGATTGAAGACCTATCACCTTTCGTTCCTGATTGCCCAAGTCCTAAGGTAGCTGACGGCAATGGAAAGTGTGTGTGTCCTTCTTCGGGCGGCTGTCTGATTAGTCAGACGTGGAATGCCCTGAAATGTAGATGTGAAGGCTGCAACAGCTATAACGATAATAAATTCTGTTGCGAGAGAGATGGCGGATCCTGGCTATCGGACGGGACATGTTATATGCAAATAAATCCTTGCGGCAGCGGCTGGATAATGGATGGGCATGGCGTTTGTCATTGTCTCGGAGATAAAACCGTACCTATAAAAGAAGGAGGCTGTTGTATCGAAAATGAAAACTGCGGTAAGGATTTTGGCAATGGGCGGACAGGAGCATGTAAATGCGGCCTAGGAATAAAAGAATCTTGTGAAACGGACATTGCCGCAAAATTTTCTTGCGAGAATGCCGGCCCTTATTATGTATGGGATAAAACAGATTGTACCTGCAAATGCTGCCAAACAGGGATGGCTGTGTGGGTTCATGGTGCAGCTATATGCGAAAATGTTAATGGCTATCAGATTAGCACACCCCAGGTCTGTAGTCCGCCTTCAAGTTCGAAAGTTATCGCAGAGCCTGAGGAAGAGGGGGTTGCAAGCTTGTAGTATCCCAGAATCTTGTTAATAAAAGAGGGGAGCGCTTAGAACGCTCCCCGTATCTATTATTTTCATACTGGAAGATATCAAAATTTGTTATAATATTTACATTAAGTATAATTTAAAAAAGGGTTTTTTGACCTTTGGCAAGAGTTAAGGAATCATATCTAAATGGTAGCCAGAAAAAATTTTTGCGTGCTAATCCTTGCGGGCGGCAAAGGCACAAGGATGAAATCGGATTTGCCCAAACCTCTTCAGCAAATTTGCGGAAAGCCGGTTTTGGCGCATATACTCAAAGCCTCGCAAAATTTAAGCCCGTCGGCAATAGGCGTGCTTATAGGTCATCGCGCGGAACTCTTAAAAGAAACAGTCCAAAATAATCTCCAAAAATGGGGTATTAAAACGCCGGTGGATTTTGCTTTGCAAAAAGAGCTTACCGGCAGCGGCACCGCCGCCAAATACAGTATTCCTTTTATCAAAAAATTTTCAGACGTTCTTATTTTAGTCGGCGACGCTCCCTTAATTAAATCTTCGGTTCTCAAAAAACTTCTACAAAAACATTTTTCTTCAAAAGCAGCCTGCACGGTTTTTACGGTTGACATAGAAAATCCTAAAGGTTACGGACGCATTATCAGAAATTCGGACGGCGTCTTTGAAAAAATTGTGGAAGACAGCCAGACCGACGCGCAAAGCGCGGCAGTTAAAGAAATTAATTCTGGAATGTACGTTTTTGACGTTCAAACTTTGATTGGCACTTTGCCCGAGCTTAAACCGCAAGGTCCTAAAAAGGAATATACGCTTACCGATATTTTCGGCCTGCTTAAGCAAAGAGGCCGCCGCGTGGAGGTTTTCAAAGGGGACGATTGCAGAGAAGCTATGGGCGTAAATTCAAAACGGCAGCTCGCCGAAGCGGCAGAAATAATGCGGCGAGATATCAATAATAATTTAATGGACGCCGGCGTAAATATTATCGATCCAAATTCCACTTATATAGACGCTGAAGTTAAAGTGGGAGCGGACAGCGTAATATATCCCAATGTTTTTATCTCGAGCAGAACTATTATCGGCGCAAACTGCGTAGTAGGGCCGGGCTGCTGGATAGAAAACAGCGAAATTTCCCAAGGAACGATTTTAAAAGCGGGCTGTTATATAATTGACTCAAAAACGGGTAAAAATTGCCAGATAGGACCTTACGCGCATTTACGTCCGGCAACAATTTTAAGAGACGGAGTAAAAATCGGCAATTTCGTTGAATTAAAAAAATCGTTTATAGGAGCAGGCTCGAAAGTTCCGCATCTTTCTTATGTGGGAGACAGCGAAATCGGAGCAAAAGTGAATATCGGCGCCGGATCCATTACATGCAATTACGACGGCATAAATAAATATAAGACTAAAATTAACGACGGAGTTTTCGTAGGGTCAAATACAAATTTTATCGCTCCCGTAACGGTAGGAAAGAACGCAAAAATCGGCGCGGGATCCACGATAACGCAGGATATCCCGCCCTCGGCGTTGGCCATAGCCAGAGCGCGGCAGGTAAATAAATCTAAAAAGGAAACGAAAAAATGATACGCTGTCAGTGTTCCAGAGATTTAAAAATTTTTACATGCAACGCAAACCGCGCGCTTGCGGAGAAAATAGTCAAACATATCGGCACGGAATTGGGAGCTTTGCGCGTCGATAGATTTGCCGACGGCGAAATTGACGTCCAGATTCTTGAAAGCGTGCGCGGCGCGGATTGTTATATAGTGCAGCCCACGTGTACGCCGGTCAATGAAAATTTGATGGAGCTGCTTATTACTATAGACGCTATGCGCCGCGCGTCTGCGGGCAGGATAACGGCGGTTATTCCTTATTACGGCTATGCGCGGGCGGACAGAAAAAGCGGCCCCCGCGTTCCCATAACTTCAAAACTAGTCGCTAATCTTCTTGCCAATGCCGGCGCGGATAGGGTTATGTCTATGGACTTACACGCCGGCCAGATACAGGGATTTTTTGACATACCCGTCGATCATTTAAGAGCGCGCGGAGTGTTTTTGGAATATTTCCTTAAAAACAAGCCAAAAGATTTAGTCGTGGTTTCGCCGGACGTAGGCGGCGTTGAGCGCGCGCGTAAATTTGCCGCGCGTATGGACGCCGGCTTGGTTATTATCGACAAACGCCGCCCTAAGGCCAACGAAGCCTTAGTATATAATATTATAGGCGACGTGCAGGATAAAACCGTTATAATCGTCGACGACATCGTTGATACGGCGGGGACTTTGTCCGTGGTCGCAAATAAGGTTAAGGAAAATGGCGCAAAGAAAATTTACGCCGTATGCACGCACGGGGTGCTTTCAAGAGACGGAGTTGATAAAGTGGAAAAATCGGCCATTGAAAAGATTTTTATCACCGATACTCTGCCGGAAGCCAACCGCAAGCAAAGCGATAAAATACACGTTCTTACAATATCGCATGTTTTTGCCGACGCGATTTTACGCAATCACGACGGCAGGTCCATCAGCGAAATGTTCAAATAAAATTTAAAAAAAGTTAAAGAGGAAAGAAATAGTATGGAAAAAATCAAAATAACAGCAGAACAAAGAAACAGGGCGGGGGCCAAAGGCGAACTCTCAAAAATAAGAGCGCAAAAAAATATCCCCGCAGTCATTTACGGCGCGGGCAAAGACCCTATCGCCATCACAATTAACGAAAAGGAATTGCAGTCAATATTCAAAGCCGGCGGCAATGCAATTGTGCGAATCGTTATGCCAAGCGGCGAAGAAGAAGCGATTATCAAAGAAACTCAGTATCACGTTGTGACGGATAAGCCGATACATGTCGATTTTCAACGCATATCCAAAGATAAAATGCTTGAGACTACCGTGCCGGTTGTGTTAATCGGGGAGAGCGCTTTCTTAAAAACGAGCGGCGGCATTATAGACCACGTTTTGAGAGAAGTGCATATCAAATGTTTGCCCGCCGATATTCCGCATCATATTGAGGCGGATATCACTAATCTTACGCTCGACGTAAGCATTACCGTGGGGGATTTAAAAGCGCCAAAAGGCGTTACATTCTTGGGAGATCCGGGCAGAATGGTAGTTCATATAATTATTCCTAAAGAGGAAGTCGTCGCCGTTCCTGCGGCTGAAACGACCGCCTCGCAACCCGAGCTTTCGTCTGCCAAAGGCAAGAAGGAAGAGGAAGGCGCTACAGCCGCTGCTTCCGCCGGCAAAACTGCCGCTCCTGCGGCCGCTCCCGCAAAGAAGTAATTTTGCGCGGTTCATAATAAAATCGAAAGCCGCGCTTAAATTAGCGCGGCTTTCGATTTTAGCTTAAGAGTATATTATTTTTTCTATTGTTCTATTTCCCAGATATGAATAATAATGGCTATATAAAAAATTACTTTGCTTTAATTACAAAAAACAATTAAATCAATTTTCCCGAATATCCGAAATGTTTAAAAATATTCCTAGGAGATTTAGGAAGATTATCAATAAAAGCCATAGTATTGCATGGTTTTTTGAAAGCGTTGATAATTGCTAATTTATTGGTATTTTTATTCTCCAAGAAACTCTCAAGTCCAAGAGCAGACAATCTTTTATTAATAATTTGTTCAGTTTGTATAGCGACGGATTTAATATTCTCCGGAGTTGGTATTAGGTTATTGAAAAAAATAGCTTCTAACATTATGTTTTTAAGTATTTTTTCATCGTATTGCGTCCTGACAACAAAAATTGGGAAAGGCGAATCCGAAGAATATTGTATCGTCCCGTTATATTTTAAAGTTGCTACTTCTCTGTTGTTTAGGACTATTTTAATATCATTTCCTTCTTCTTCTGAATACATATCTATTATTTCATTATCAAAGGCCATATTTCTTGCATTTTTACGGTCTTGTTGCACAATATGGACTTCTTTTTGCTCCTAATAATTTTATCATTCTTTCTCATCCCTATTGAACCATAACAGCTTTTGTTGGACATCCATACATATTGTACTTTTTAGACTGTCGGATAAAATGTTTATGATTAGAAGATTATAAGAAACATAAAAATCCTTTTCGCGCTTGTATTGCGCGTTTTAGTGCTTTTTACTCAAACCCCCTCAGAAATGTTTGATGTGAGAGGAGCATAAAATTCGTGATAATGAGAATGATATTTTATAATCCTGCACTAAAATTCAGAAGCGTTTTCCATCTCATTAAATTTAAAATAGAACGAATAATTCAAGAAAGTAAAAATAATTTCCGCCGAAGGCGACGTTTGCTGCGGCGGCAGGATATGAAGCGAATATTAATATTATTTGAAATCTTTTGATTTTATTTTGAGTATTTTACGGGCAAGACTATCTATCCATCCCTTGCCGTCCTGCGCGACTATATCTTCTAAATACCGTTTTGCACGAGCTTTTTCATCTAGAGTATCAAACGCTAAAAAATTTATGAAAAGAGCAAGTTTAGACGAGGGATTCTTTTTAAGATAATTATCGGCTATAAAAACGGCTTCGTCCGCGCGCGCTTTGTCTTCCGACAGCCAAAGCGCGTAAGTCAGCAAAATATCATCCCAGCATTCTGCCGCGCATATAAGCTTCATAATATCAAGCGCTTTTAAGCCGTTCCCTTCGGCTCTATAAATTTTCGCAATAAGAAAATTGGTCTCAGCATCGTCTTTAAGTTCTGCGGATTTAAGAGCAAGCTTAAGCGCGGCGGTATTATCATTAGCCATAAAACTGCTTAAAGCATAATCATAATAAACTTTTGCGTCCTTAGAATCCGCAATGTTTAAATAATCTTCAAAATATTGCAAAGAATGTCCAAAAGCTCCCTGCATCATATAAGCTCTTGCAAGGCCGAGTCTAGCGGGCGCATTACCGCGCTGCAGAGTAAGAACATACTCGTAAATATTTATAGCTTTGTCCGTAAGTCCGCCAAAACAATAAATCTCGGCCAAAGACAAATTAAGTTCAATATCTTTAGGCATAAATTCAACCGCTTCGCGATAATTTAAAAGAGCTTTGTCATTTTGCCCGAGCATTTTATAGGAATTACCTATAAGCGCGTAAGCGCGCTTCTGCCTGCGTTTAGGAGGATTTTTAAATATAAATTCTTCCATAATATTAATAGTGCGGATATAATCTTTGCTTTTATACGCTTCGCGCGCAGCCGAAAGGGCGGCTTTCTGCTCGCGGCGCGCAGCCAATCCGAAAAGCGCGTTAGCGGGCGTCGCGCAAAACAATAAAGATGATAAAAACAATATTAACGTTACCCTACTTAAAAACATAATCCGCCCCAAACAACAATAAAT
>JAIRMX010000023.1 GCA_031258375.1 Elusimicrobiota bacterium
CTCAATAGATTTGGCGGAGGTCTGAACACCTCCGAACAAACATCCGGCTTCTATCATAAGCAAACCATAGGTGAGTCTGTCCCGTACGGGATTTGAACCCGTGATCTCCGCCTTGAGAGGGCGATGTCCTGGACCGCTAGACGAACGGGACTTAAAGTTATTTTAATATTAATATTTTATCATAATTCTTTGCGCAGCGATAATTTTATCAGAAGTTATTTCTCCGTTATTTGCTTGAAGTCTCTCTGCCATTGCCGACTGTCCCGATCGGAAATCCGCGTAAAGTTTTTAAAAAGGATATCCGCCGGAGTTAATCCCGGAAGATTTTAATCGGATGCGACCGTACGGCAAAAGAACAAAACTAATACGGCAAGAACAACGGCGAAATATTTTCTCAAATGCTCGGAAGGGAAAAAACTACGAAAAAAGAAACGCAATTTGATAAACTAAAAAGTATAATATAATCAAGAGGTAAAATAATATGAAAAGAAAAGTTAATAAATATATAGTGTTTGCCATTTTTACGTTTTTTCTGGGAAGTTTGTTTCCTACGGCGTATTCCGGCGTGGACAACGACCTTGACCAGCTTAAAATTTTAGTTGACGTAATGGTTAAAATACAAGATTCTTACGTTGAAGAAACCAAAGCGCAGGATCTCGTCGACAGCGCGTTAATCGGAATGGCCGGCAGGCTTGACGAGTTTTCCGAATATATTACTCCCGAAGATATGAAGAGGATGAAAGAAGAAACAAAAGGCGAATTTGGAGGAGTAGGATTGCGTCTAAACGTCCCAAAACAGGGAGAACTTATAGTCATAACGCCTATGCCAAACAGCCCTTCTTACGATGCCGGCGTCGAGCCCGGAGACAAAATTGTAAAAATAGACGATAAGCTTGTTTCCGAAATTACGGGCAATAAAGCCGTGGATATGCTGCGCGGCAAAGAAGGCAGCAGAGTGAAAATATTAGTTGAGCGCAAGAATCCTAAAACAAATAAAACCGAGACAAAAACTTTTACGCTAAAACGCAAATTGATTATACCGGAAGTAGTGTTTCATAAAATGCTGTCAAAAGACATCGGCTATATTTACGTTACGGATTTTTCCGGGCATACAATCGAAGGATTTGAAAAATCTATGAACGATCTTCTCAAAAAAGGTATGAAAGCTCTTGTTCTTGATTTGCGCTTTAACCCCGGAGGGCTTCTTAACAGCGCCGTAGATATGGCTAAGCTTTTTATAGGCGAAGGCAAACTTTTAGTATATACCAAAGGCCGCAAAGAAGAATTTTTTAAAGAGTATAAAAGCGCGGCTAAGGCTAAATATCCCGATATCCCAATAGTGCTGCTCGTAAACGCGGCCTCTGCTTCCGGCAGCGAAATTGTCGCCGGCGCGCTGCAGGATTATCGCCGCGCGGTTTTGTTGGGTTCGCGGACGTTCGGCAAAGGCAGCGTTCAGCAGGTTGCGCCTCTGCTAAACGGCGGCGGACTTCGCATTACCGTGGCAAAATATTATACGCCGCAGGGTCGCATGATACACAGGGATTTTAAGTCCAAAGATCCCGACGCTCAAGGCGGAATACAGCCCGATATGGACATTAATTTTGATATTAATACCGAAAGGAAAGCCACGTATTATTCCACAAATCTTATATATTCGCCCTCTAAAAAAACCGCCGAGCCAGACCAGAAGGAAAAGGCCGACGATATCGTTCTTAACCGCGCGGTTGAAATTATAAACGCGCGCGAAGTTTTAGGCGTGCTATCCGCGCCTGAAAATGCCGAAGCGACAACGGACGACCAGGAAGCGCAAAAATAATGTCCGATTGTTATATTTTAGGCATAGAAACCACTTGCGACGAAACTTCCGCTTCGCTTCTTAAAAACGCGACGCAAATCGCAAGCAATACGGTTTACAGCCAAATAGATATTCATAAAAAATATTGCGGCGTCGTGCCGGAGCTTGCAAGCCGCGCTCATTGTTCAAAAATAGCCGGCGTAATTAAAAGCGCGCTTGGAAATATCAAGCCGGATTATATAGCTTTTGCAAACGGACCGGGCCTTCCCGGCGGGCTGCTTGTCGGACGGATTGCGGCGCAAACGCTCGGCATGCTTTTTAACGCGCCGGTTATCGGCGTAAATCATCTGGAGGGGCATTTGTACGCTTGCGAATTTGGCGAAAATGCCGAATTTAAGCCTTTGGAATTTCCTTTAATTTCGCTTATAGTTTCCGGCGGACATACCGAGCTTTGGCTTGTAAAAGGCTACGGGCGTTATAAATTGCTCGGCCGCACGCGCGACGACGCCGCGGGAGAGGCTTTTGATAAAGTCGCCAAACTGTTGGGTCTTGGATATCCGGGCGGGCCGCAGGTGTCCGCGCAGGCGCGCAAAGGAAATGCCGAAGCGATAAAGTTTCCACGTCCTTATATGCGCGGCAATTTTGAATTTTCTTTCAGCGGCATAAAAACGGCCGTAAGTTATTATCTGCGCGATAATAAAAATATATCCGCGCCGGACGTATGCGCCGGTTTCCAGAAAGCCGTTGTCGACACTTTGGTTAAAAAAACTATCGACGCCGCAAAAAAGTATAAAATAAAAAATATAGCCGTAGGCGGCGGCGTCGCGGCCAATTGCGCGCTTAGAGCGGATATGGCGGCGGCCTGCGGGGCTGCCGGCGTTAAGGCGCGTTTCGTTATGCCTTCATTGTCTTCCGATAACGCCGCTATGATTGCGTTATGCGCCGCAAAAAAAATACAATACTGTAAAGCCGTTAAAAATAATATTTCAATAAAGCCGAATATGGTTTTAAAAAGCTGGGCATAATTATGCGCGGAAAATAACTTGAGCAAAATAAAAACAATGC
>JAIRMX010000054.1 GCA_031258375.1 Elusimicrobiota bacterium
CTTTGTTGTACTCTGACCAATTTATTATTGTTTTATTGGACTTAGGAGTGCTTCTTTTGCTATTATTCTTTTGAGTAGTGTTTATTTTTTTTATCATACTAAAAGTATACACTACTCACTTTCCTTTTGTCTCCTAATTGTCCAACAAGACCCGATGAAGATAAAAAATCAAACTATTATTATTTTTGTTATGAGAAAGGAAAAAAATGGTGTATTGTAACAAAAAATAATAAAAAAGCCCTTGAAATATGCGAGATGATAGGAAATTTTGACCGTTATTTTGGTCAAGATCCTTATTACTTATTAAAATAGTCGCGGCCAAAGTCATGTTTGCGGTATAATATGCTGCTCAATAAATTAGTAAAATATAATTGACAATAATACGGAAATCAAAATATGCTTTTAAAAAAAGAAAATTTGCCGCGTCTGATTAAAGATTTAAAATCTTTATACCCGGCCACAAAAACAGCTCTGCATTATAAAGACGCCTTCCAGCTTTTGTGCGCCGTAATACTCTCCGCACAGTGTACCGACAAACGGGTAAATATGGTAACCCCAGTTTTGTTCAAAAAATATCCCAATGCCAAAGCTATATCCGCAGCCGATATTAAAGACATAGAAGCAGTAATAAAACCGACCGGATTTTATCGCGCAAAGGCAAAATCCATACGGGAATCCGCCAAAACAATATTAAAAGACTTTGGCGGCAAAGTCCCCGATAATATGGACGATATTTTAAAGCTGCGCGGCGTGGCGCGTAAAACGGCTAATGTGGTGCTGCAGGATTTTTACGGCGTCAGCGTCGGCGTGGTAGTGGATACGCACGTGAAAAGACTTTCTTACAGAATAGGCATGACGAAACAAACCGAGCCGGTTAAAGTGGAACGGGATTTAATGAAGCTGCTGGACAAAAAATACTGGCACTGGATATCGCACGCTTTTATCTGGCACGGGCGAGGCGTTTGCCGCGCGCGCGGGCCAAAATGCTCGGACTGTAAAATAAATTCCTACTGCCCTAAAAACGGTTTGCCAAAAACGTAATTTGTTATTTGCAAAATCTTCCCGCCGATTTGCGTCCTAAAAAAGTTTCGGAATTATCCCCAGTAGCATTGTCTTGTAAAGCTTTTTAATCCGCACCCTGAACCCTGTATTAAGACCCCCGATAAGAGCATTCGGGGGCAGGCTTGTTTCAGGGTCTGTCTTTCAACTATGGATGCTGAAACGAGTTCAGCATGACAACACGAAAGCTATTTATACGGCATTCGCCATGCCATCGCTACTTACCTATGGGATAATTCAGAAAAGTTCTGTAATACAGCAGCGCGATAATTGTTTTGGAATCTTTTATCTTTCCACTCTCAATCATTTCATAAGCTTTTTTAAGCGGAATAATTTTTGTGTTTACAAATTCGTCCTCGTCTAAATTAGTTTTGCCGGGGCTGAGTTTTTCCGCCAAATAAATATGTAAAATCTCATCTGCAAAAGCGCACGTGGGGTTAAACGATATCAGTTTTTGAAATTTCCTCGCTTTATATCCGGTTTCTTCCCGAAGTTCCGCTTTAGCGCAGGCAAGCGGCGTTTGACCGCTTTTTATTTTTCCCGCCGGGATTTCCAGTAAAACGTCTTTTACGGGATAGCGGTACTGCTCCACCATAACGACGCTGTCTGCAATTATCGGCAAAATCGCGCTTGCCCCCGGATGAACGATGTAAGCGCGCACGCTCTTTTTCCCGTTCGGCAGACGCACGGTATCAACGTTAAAACCTACGGCCCCCCTATACAATTTTTTACTTTTGATTTTGCTCTCTTTTAATTTACTATAATAATTATTAGGCATTGTCCGTTCTCCTCAATTATTTTATATTTTAACTTTTTATAAAACAAAATGGCTGAATTTATACATTTACATAATCACACCGAATATTCTCTGCTTGACGGAATGATACGCATTTCCGGCAAAGGACCGTCTAATTTTTTGAAAACGCTTGCCGATAACAAAATAAAAGCGATGGCGATGACCGATCACGGAAATATGTACGGCGCGATTGAGTTTTATAAAAATACGAAAGAAGTCGGAGTAAAGCCCATTATAGGCTGCGAGTTTTATACCACGCCTTATAAGTATAACGTAATAGATAAAAACAAATCTCATCTTAATCATCTTACGGTGCTTGCTTCCAATCTGGAAGGATATAATAATTTGATGAAATTAAACTCCGCGGCGTGGGTTGACGGATTTTATTATCATCCGCGCATAGATTTTGATTTGCTTAAAGAACATAAAGAAGGACTTATTATCCTTTCCGGCTGTTTAAAGGGCGAGCTGGCTCAAGCCGCTCTCAAACAAAATTTTGACGAGGCCGCAAGCGTTGCCTTGCGCTACCGCGATATGCTCGGCGCGGGAAACTACTACATAGAAATTATGGATCACGGCATACCGGAAGAACAGTCCGCGTTAAAAGTTCTGCTTGAAATTTCCAAAAAAACGGGAATTCCTCTCGTCGCGACAAACGATTGTCATTACGAAACGCGGGACGATTGGCAGGCGCATGATATACACATGTGCATAGCGATGGGCAAAACTTTAGACGATACAAAGCGCCTTAAAATGACTACGCACGAACTTTATTTTAAAACTCCCCAAGAGATGGCGAAACTTTTCGATTATGCTCCCCAAGCCGTAAAAAATACTCTTGAAATAGCCGAAAAATGCAATCTTGAATTTAAAAGCGGCGGCTTTATTATACCCAAATTTGATATTCCCGACGGTTTTGCTTCGCAGGAAGAATTTTTGAGGCATAAATGCCTAAAAGGTTTGAAGACAAAACTAAAAACCGATAATATTCCCGCCGAGTATATGCAAAGGCTGGAATATGAGCTTGGCGTGATAAGCAAAATGGGATTTGCCTCGTATTTCCTTATAGTGGAAGATTTCATCGCGTATGCCAGAAGTCAAAACATTCCCGTAGGTCCGGGGCGCGGCAGCGGTGCGGGGTCTTTAGTCGCTTACAGCACGGATATTACGCGCATTGACCCGATTACAAACAAATTGCTTTTTGAAAGATTTTTAAATCCCGACAGAATAAGCATGCCGGATTTGGACATAGACTTTTCCGACTCCGGACGAGATAAAGTAATAGAATATATGCGGGATAAATACGGCAATAAAAACGTGGCGCAAATTATAACTTTCGGCACTATGAAAGCCAAACTGGCATTGCGAGACACCGCCCGCGTAATGGGTATGAGCGTGCAGGAAACAAACCGCATCGCGAAGTTAATCCCCAATACGCTGGACGCAAAAATATCAAACGCCGTGGAAGAAATACAGGAAATAAAAAATGAAATTAAAAAAGACTCTAAAATAAAACAGCTTTTTGATTACGCCGCGAGAATTGAAGGTTTAAAACGCCACACCGGCGTACATGCCGCTGGAATTCTTGTAACTAGAGAGGAAATCACAAAATATTCTCCTTTGGCCAAAGGTTCGCACGATGCCATAACCACTCAATTTGAAGGCGAAACTCTTGTCGATATGGGACTTTTAAAAATAGATTTTTTGGGGCTGCGCACTT
The DNA here is from genome assembly GCA_031258375.1 of Elusimicrobiota bacterium. Classification (GTDB taxonomy): domain Bacteria; phylum Elusimicrobiota; class Elusimicrobia; order Elusimicrobiales; family Elusimicrobiaceae; genus Proelusimicrobium. The sequence continues at coordinate 3,576 of JAIRMX010000054.1, forward strand.
TAACCGTCATAGATAATGCCGTAAAAATGATTAAAGAGCTTCGCGGTATCGATATAGATATCGATAATATTCCTCTTGACGACAAAAAAACATTTGACATGCTTG
>JAIRMX010000072.1 GCA_031258375.1 Elusimicrobiota bacterium
GCAATATAGACGCGCCGTGCTCCGCGCAAGATTTGCAGAAATGATGAGCGTAGCAAAAACAATAAAAGACGCCGAAGAGCGTTATTTTTTATTATATGGGGAATATCTTCTTAACGGAGAAGGGGCATTATTCGATAATCTTGATATCTCATTTCCAAAATGCGAACCTTGGCAAAATGAAGGAATAGCGAACTGCAAAAATTTTTTTATTAATATATGGACAGCAAATCCTAATAATGGAGAAGAGAGAAAGATGGTAATGATAGGTAATTACCCGTCAATTAGTACTAAGAATACTTTAGGCTATGCGCTTTATTTTGATAAAAGCAGTGTTCCCGGGCGCAGGGAATGCTGGGCGTCGGCAGATGATACAACAGCCGACAATTTCTGTAAAAGCGTGGGAACGTTTCAAACCCAGCACACCAATTTCACTTCAATCAAATCGCCGTTTAACGTTTACTTAATGGATTAAGTTTGTCAAATACAAAAAATAAAAACCTCTTTATCGCAAAGAGGTTTTTTGTTCCCAAATTAGACTTCATATTATTTTATCAAATCTAGAAATTCTTGTTCAGTCAGGATTTTTACGCCAAGCTTTTGCGCCTTTTCCAATTTGCCGCCAGCGTTTGATCCGGCCACGACCGCATATGTTTTTGCAGATACCGAAGAAGAAACTTTCGCGCCGCTTTCTTTGGCCAAAGCTTCCGCCCGTTCTCGAGTCATAGAAGTAAGCTCTCCGGTAAAAACAAAAGTTCTGCCCGCCAATATTGACGAAGTTTTTTGTTGCGGCGCGCTGAACTGAAGCCCATATTTTCTAAGTTTTTCAAGCTCGTCTTTCACTTCTTTGTTGCTGAAAAAATCGAAAATACTTTGCGCGACTACAGGGCCTATATCGTTTATCTTTTGCAAATCTTCAAAAGTCGCGTTTTGCAGAGCGTCAATCGTTTGGAAATTTTCCGCCAGCACTTCGGCCGTCTTGGACCCCGCGTGCAAAATACCGAGGCTGTATATAAATTTTGCAAGAGGTCTTTTCCTGCTTCTTTCAATCGCGTTTAAAAGATTTTCCGCTTTTTTATCGGCAAATAAATCAAGCCGTATTAAATCAAAAAACGTAAGAGAATAAATATCCGATATTCTTTTAATACGTCCGCCGTCGACAAGCTGTTCTATCGCGCTGCTGCCAAGCCCGTCGATATCCATAGCCGCGCGGCTTGCGTAATGGGCTACGCGTCCTTTGATTTGCGCTGGACAATTGGGGTTTATGCAGCGATAAGCGACGGCGTCTTCGTCTCTGAAAATTTTGCCGCCGCAGACGGGACAGTTTTGCGGAGGAGCGATTATCGGCGCGTTATGATTGTGTTTGACGACTTTTACTATTTTTGGGATAACTTCGCCGGCGCGCTCTACGACGACAGTATCCCCGATATGTATGCCAAGCCTTTCAATCTCGTCAAAATTATGCAAGGTCGCGTTTGATACCGTAACGCCGCCTAAAGCCACCGGCTCGAGTTCGCCGACGGGGGTAATCACGCCCGTTCTGCCTACCGAAAATAAAACATTATTAAGTTTAGTTTCGCCCTGAGGAGCGGGATATTTAAAGGCGACCGCCCAGCGCGGACTTTTCGCCGTAGCGCCTAAAGCGCGTTGAAGTTCAAAATTATTTACTTTTACGACAAGCCCGTCCGCGTCGTATTTAAGCTTTGGGATTTCATTTTTAAAGTCTTCGTAAAAATTTACCACGTCTTCAATATTTGTAAATATTTTGCGCACGGGGGAAACAGGAATTCCCAAATCTTTACATTTATCGATAAATTCGCCGAAAGATTTTACGCCTAACTCGCCGGAGCCGAAAGAATGCGCAAAAAAACGAAGAGGACGCTTTGCCGCGACTGAAGAATCCTTTTGCCGCAAAGAACCCGCGGCCGCGTTGCGCGTGTTGGCAAACTGCGGCAAATTATTTTCAAGTTGTTTTTGGTTTAAAGCGGCAAGGTCGTCTTTTTGTAAAAAAACTTCGCCGCGCACTTCAAAAATGCCGTCGACAAATTCTTTAAGTTTAAGCGGCACGTTTTTTATCGTTTTAACATTGGCGGTAATATCTTCGCCCGTTTTGCCGTCTCCGCGCGTGGACGCGGAAATTAAAACGGAATCCTTATATATAAGAGAGCAGGAAAGGCCGTCAATTTTACTTTCCACAACCATTTCAAAATTATTCGAGCCGAGACTTTTTGAAACGCGCTGATGCCACCCGCGAATTTCTTGCGTATTATAGGTGTTATCCAAAGACATCATCGGCGTTATATGTTCCACAGGCGAAAACGTCGCCAGTCCGCCTATGCGCCGAGTAGGAGAATCCGGAGTTATCAGCTCGGGGTTTTCTTCCTCAAGTTTTTTGAGTTTGGCATAAAGCTCGTCGTATTCATAATCCGAAATTTCCGGCGCGTCCAGATTATAATAAAGATTATTGTGATAATTGATGAGATTTTTTAGCTCTTCAATTTCTTTTTTAATATTTTCAGAAACGGTGTTTCCCATAGTATCCCCGCCTGCCGCGGTAACGGCGGCTAAAATTATAATTGCAATAATTGCGAAAAATCGTCGGATTAATTCCATAAATTATCCCCTGAACTTTGACCTTCGCATTTGCGCGAAACATAACTCTTTAGCTGATTTTCTTTTCTTTCTTAATTTGATCTAATAAACCGTTGATAAATTTACCCGAATTTTCGGTAGAATATTTTTTTGCAAGTTCTATGGCCTCGTCTATGATTGCCGGCACGGGCGCATTGTCCGGGCTGAAGACAATTTCATAAGTCGCCATTCTTAAAATAGCTCTGTCGACGGAGGACATTCTGTTAATAGCCCAATTTTGCGCTTTATCCGAAATTATGACGTCGATATTTTTTATATTGTTGTTCGTGCCGACAACCAAATCTTTACAGAAAGCAAAAGTGTCTTTATCGAGATTATTAAAAAAACCGTTCGCAAAAAGCGCGCTGTCATCGGGCGAAAGTTTTCCCGTATCCGTAAAATAAAGCGTTTGTAAAGCGTATTCTCTTGCCAGTCTTCTTTTGCTCATAATGGTTATCCCGCGCATTTGAAAAATATATAATAATTTTATCATATAAAAAGGAAG
>JAIRMX010000034.1 GCA_031258375.1 Elusimicrobiota bacterium
CCTTTTGTCTCCTAATTGTGCAACAAGACCCCGCACGATTTCAAACGGATAAGTTCATAAAATTAAATTCTTTACGAGAGGGGGCTCCCAGAGAGTTTTTTAATGTCTATTAAAATCACAGAAAACCATGCTAAAAGAATATTATTTCTATGATTTTCGTAGAAATATTTGATTTTAAAGATAAAATCTGCTAAAATAGTAGAAAGATACTTAAAGCGATATAAGGAGATTAAAATGTCTATAAAACAAAGTTTCATACCCCGCCCGGACTATATTGCCAAATTGGAAAGACACCGCGAGAGAGCCGACATTATCAAAATAATAACCGGCGTGCGGCGCTGCGGCAAATCCACATTGCTTGATATGTATCAGGAAAAGCTCATCTCCGAAGGAGTAAGCAAAGAGCAAATAGTCGTGATAAAATTTGAAGATTTTGCAAATAAGAAACTTAGCGACGGAGCGGAGCTGCATAAATTTGTTGAAGCGCGTGCAGCCAAAAATAAAAAAATGCATTATGTTTTCCTTGACGAAATACAGTTTGTATCGGATTTTGCCGAAGTTATAAACAGCTTGCGACTGCGGGCTAACATAGATTTATATGCCACCAGCTCCAACTCCTCGCTTCTCCCTCACAATTTGCCGAAAATCCTCGGCGGAAGATATGTTCAAGTCCATATGTTCCCGTTGTCATTTAAAGAATACTCAAATGCCGTCGCGGAAAAAGAATCCGGCTTATCGCAGGATAAAATGTTCCAGTCTTATTTGGAATACAGCTCTTTTCCAAAAGCGTTAAGCTATAACGATTTGCAGGGCGCGCGGGAATATCTGGAGGATATTTACAACAGCATTCTCGTGCGCGATATAATGACGCACGAGGGAGTTAAGGAATTATCCCAGCTTACCCGCGTCATAAATTTTATATTCAGCAATATTGGCAGCGAAACGTCTATTAATAATATGATGGGCGTGATAAACAACGAGTTTAAACTGAAACCGAACGACAAAAATCTTTATACCCCGATGCTGGAAAAATACCTTGAAGCCTTGCTTGACAGTTTTTTATTTTATAAAGCAAACGCCCGTCATTTCGGCAAGGAATTGCTCCGCACAAACGCGAAATATTATGCCGTAGACGTCGGCCTGAGATATTATCTGCTCGGCGGCGCGCCCGGTAAAGACACGGGACACATCCTAGAAAATATCGTATATTTGGAATTGTTGCGGCGCGGTTATAAAGCGGAAGTCGGCAAAGTTAAAACTAAAGAAGGCGACAGAGAAATAGATTTTGTCGCCCAGAAAGACGGCGGAAAGATAGAATATTATCAGGTGGCGCAAAGCATTATGGACGAGAACACGCTTAAACTAGAACTCGCCCCGCTTGAAAAAATAGATGACAACCGCCCGAAATTCATATTGACCCGAGACGACGACAATAACGATTACGAGGGAATCCGCCATATAAACGTGTTAAGCTGGCTGCTTGGCAAAGAATAAAAAATTCGCAAATTCCAGCAGGAATCTTTCAGGCAAGCAATAACGAAAACCGCGCGCCTTGAAAGGCGCGGGGTTTTCTGATACAGGTTATAAAAAAACCTTATTTTAATTTGTAAAATATATTTATGCCCCAGTATCTGGCCGAAATCAACGGCAAAAATTTTAGGCTTTCCCAAGACGAAACCCGCCATCTTAAAGCGGCGCGCGCGCGCTGCGGCGGCGAAATCAAAATTTTTGACGGGAGCGGCTTAAAATATGCGGCCAAAATTGAAACACTAACCGATAAAATTACCGCCGGAAAAATTATCCAAACAATCCCTTATACGGAACCGAAACGCAATGTGCATTTATATTTCAGCGCGGTTTCGCGCGCTGCGGCGGAAGACTTGCTAGACAAATGCACGCAAGTCGGCGTTTTTGCTTTCCATCCCGTAATTTCGGCGCGTTCCGATGGAGACCTGCTTAAAAAATGGGAAACAAAAAAAGACCGTTGGCGGAATATTTTGATATCGGCCTGCAAACAATGCGAAACGCCGCGCGTTCCTCAGATTTTTGAACCCGTCGATTTTAGCGCGGCCGTGCAAACAAATATTCCCGCAATAATTTGTTATGAAAACGAGAAAAAAACAAATATTTTACCCGTCATAAATAAATTACAAAACGCCGCGGAGCTTGCGGTATTCGTCGGCCCGGAAGGCGGATACGCCGAAGAAGAAATAAAACTCGCAATTTCCCGCAAGATACTTCCTCTCACTTTAGGCAATAATATTTTAAGAGCCGAGACCGCGGCAACTATTGCCTGCTGGGCGGCAACGCAATGAAAGTATTTATAAAAACTTTTGGCTGCCGCGTAAATCAGGTTGAAAGCCAAGCCGTTTTTGAGCGTTTTCAGGCTGACGGACACATAATAACCAATGATTTTAACACGGCGGATTTATGCCTGCTTAATACCTGCTGCGTTACGCATAAAGCCGATAGAGACGTTTTGCGCGAAATACGAAAAATCATAAAAGCAAATCCCTCCGCCCGTCTTATCATAACAGGATGCGCTGCCGCGGCGCAAAAAGAAAAGATTACGGCGCAATTTCCAACCGTGGAAATAATTTATAAAACGGATTTAGGCAAAAAACTTTTCGGCGCGGAAATCTACTGGACGATTAGAGAGCATAACAATCACAGCCGCGCTTTTGTTAAAATTCAGGACGGCTGCGATTATTTTTGCTCATATTGCATAGTGCCTTACGCAAGGCCGCAAAAAAGCTCTAAACCAAAGCAAATTT
>JAIRMX010000096.1 GCA_031258375.1 Elusimicrobiota bacterium
TTAACGAAGGTATTGGCGTCTGAAGGGAAGAGCAAAGAGATGGCATACGCCGATATAGCCAAAGGAGGAGTAGTGCGCGACGCGTCGAAGATAGTGACGGTAGCGGTATCGCACGTAGAGTATGAGAGCGACAAGAGGCATTACGCGCATATAGACTGTCCCGGTCATGCGGATTACATAAAGAACATGATAACGGGAGCGGCGCAAATGGACGGAGCGATACTGGTGGTATCGGCGGTAGACGGACCGATGCCGCAAACGAAGGAACACGTATTGCTGGCCAAACAAGTGAACGTACCGAAGCTGGTGGTATTTTTGAACAAAGTAGACTTGGTGGAAGAAGCGGAACTGCTTGACTTGGTGGAAATGGAAGTAAGAGATTTATTAGGGAAGTATGAGTTTGACGCGGACAATACGCCGATAATAAGAGGATCTGCGTTAAAGGCAATAGAAGGAGACAGCAGCGAAGTAGGGATACCGGCGATAAAGAAGCTGTTAGAAGCGTTGGACACGTGGATACCCGAGCCGAAGAGGGAGACGGATAAACCGTTCTTGATGGCGGTAGAGGATGTATTCTCGATAACGGGAAGAGGGACGGTAGCGACAGGGAGGATAGAGAGAGGAGTAGTGAAAGTAGGAGACAACATAGAGATAATAGGATTTAGAGACACGCTGAACACGGTTGCAACGGGCATAGAGATGTTCAGGAAGCTGTTGGACGAAGGGATGGCAGGAGACAACGTAGGGATATTACTAAGAGGGATAGAGAAGGATCAAGTAGAGAGAGGTCAGGTATTGGCAGCGCCGAAGAGTATAACACCGCACAAGAAGTTCAACGGGCAGGTATATATCTTGAAGAAAGACGAAGGGGGGAGACATACGCCGTTGACGGCCGGGTATAAGCCGCAGTTTTACTTTAGGACGACGGATGTGACGGGAGAGCTGCAGTTCAAGGGAGAGATGATAATGCCTGGTGACAATGCGGAGATAGAGGTGACGTTGATAACGCCGGTAGCGATGGAAGAAGGAGTGAGGTTTGCGATAAGGGAAGGAGGAAAGACGGTAGGAGCGGGCGTTGTAACCAAAATCATTGAGTAAGCAAGCAAACAAAAGTTGAAATAAATATACAAAACCCCTCATTTGAGGGGTTTTGCTATAAATGTCTTTTTCTTATATTTACAGTTCTTATAGAGATAGAGTGTCGGAGAAGTTGTCTTGCGGATAAACGCTGCGGCATACCGCAGTTATGCCCCCTTGCTTTGGTATTGCACATTTCCGCCTTATTTAAAGATTGCTATTGTGCCGGGTATTTCGGCATCTTGTAACGTTTGAAATTTCCGGCAATTATCGAGCGGGTTGATCGTTGCCTTGTACAAAATTATCCATATCGTAAAAGCCGGGTTTTTGGCGTACCAGCCAGCGCGCTATAATTATGGCCGAATAGGCAAATAAAGAGCGATCTAAGGCGCGATGCGTTAAAATTATTTCTTCATCTTTATGAACCGAAGCAAATTTTAAACCGTGCGTGCCGGGCTCCGCTCCTATCCTTTCGTAAGTTATTTTTTCTATCGGAAAGTTAATGGCAGATGCCAGACTTTTGGCCGTTCCGCTTGGCGCGTCTTTTTTTTGCGCGTGATGAACTTCATGCATTTCTCTATTATAAAGCTTAAACAAACCGCTTGCTTCTTTTATAAGTTTTGTAAATAAATAAACGCCGATACTGACGTTAGGGGAGTAAAAAACGGCGATATCTTTTTCCGCCTTAAGTTCGTCAATAAAATTTACGGGCAGATTAGTAGTGCCGCTTAAAAAGGCCGCATGATGTTTTTGCGAAAGTTCAAAGGCTTCTTTCGATCCTTCGGGAGAAGAAAAATCGATTATCAAATCAAAGCCGTCCCCCTCGTTAAGCCCGTCGTCGCGAAGCGCGGTAATTTGCAAATTGTACGCGGGGTTTTCGTCGATAATTTTTGATATCGCCACGCCCATTTTGCCTTTTGCGCCGTTAATTAAAGTTTTAATCATTTTTAACCCCTTAAGAAATTATATAATTTTATGCTATAATATTTTTGTAGTAAAAAATTTTGCTTGATTTTTGGGTGTTCCGCGCAAGCGGGACAAGCTTTTGAGAAATCAAAAGTGTCATCCTAATCCAAAAACAGCTCGTTATTAAGCACAAGATATTCGGCCTAATTAACCGGACGTCCTGTGCTGAATGTTTCCCGCCTCCGGGCGGGAAACTACGGCTGTTATATTTTGGGTCATAGGATGAGCTCAAATATGACGGCCGTTTTTATTTGGCTTGTCATTCCCTCAGAGCCGTTGGGAGGGAATCCATTTTAAAAACTTTAACATGGATCCCCGATAAAAACATTCGGGGATGACATTAAAAAATAACGAGGTGAATTATGAAAAAGAAAAAAGGCTTCACGCTGATAGAACTGCTTGTGGTGGTTCTTATTGTCGGTATTATTTCCGCTATTGCAATCCCGAAATTTATTTTTGCCGTCAATAAAGCAAAATATATGAGAGTAGTGAATTTAGCCCACGCTATTGCCGCCGCGCAGGAGAGATATTATTTAGCTAATGATAAATACGCGCGGAATTTAACAACAGAGCTGGATATTTCTCTTCCTTCCGGTTGCGTGTTTGAACCGCATGACGACTGGTCATACGATCGCATTTTATGTTCAGATTCTTGGATACGCAATGGTAAAGATTACGGTTATTTAATAATATGTCCTCAAAAAGCCGGAACTTATCCGTCTTGTTATCAAATACCTTACAAACATTCTCATATAATTTCCGGGCGGTCTCCAACTTGCAGGCCAGAAACTAACAGCGAGGAGTTTTGTTTAAAACTTGGCACCGTGAAAGAAGCGGACGCTTGGGGATATAAATATTATTTTTAGAAAAAATTCTCCAGCAAATATTGCACGATTTGCCTTCCGTTTAACGCCGCGCCTTTTAAGAGATTATCAAGCGTAACCCACATATAAAGAATATTTTTTTCTTCGGGGTCCAAGCGCAGGCGCGAGACATAAACTTCGTCCGTGCCGGCGGCCTCTTTTTGCGTGTAAACTTTGCCGTCGCAAATTATGCCCGCGTGCGCGCTCAGCAAAGCGCGAACATTTTCCAAATCAAAATTTTCTTTTGCCTTTACCGTCGCGCCCAAACTATGGCCGACTTCCACCGGCACGCGCGCGCAATGCGGCCGGATTTTAAGGCCCGGCATATTTAAAATTTTGCGGATTTCATTTATGCTTTTGGTTTCTTCAGACGTAAATCCGTCTTCGCGCGCGGAGCCGACAATCGGCACGCAGTTTGCTTGATAAAAAGAATTTTCGCCATGGAAATCTTCCAGCAGTTTTTTGCCGCCTCCGCTGATTGCCTGATAAGAGCTAAAAAAAACTTCTTCCAAATTATAGTCTTTTTTAAGCGCGTTTAAAGCCATCGTCAAGCCGGTGATTGTGCAGTTGGGGCTGGCGATAAGCTGCGTGTCGTTCGTAATCGCGCTTGCGTTTACTTCCGGTATGACAAGCGGGACTTCGGGCGACATTCTGAACTTTGCGGATTTATCCACGATAAAGCGCGCGTTTTGGCGCACGGCGGGCAAAAGCTGCTCGCTCACGGCGTCGTCCGTGCATAAAACCGCAATGTCGGTTTTTTGCGGCGCGTCGTTTCTGCCGAAAGTTTTG
>JAIRMX010000188.1 GCA_031258375.1 Elusimicrobiota bacterium
CGTTATCAGAAAATAAGTGTAAAACGGAACGAGAAAAAAATTAAACAGCCTTGCGACTATCGTCGAAGCGCCGTAAATAAGCGTTTCTTTGCCAAGTTGAAATATTTGTTTTGACATTAAAATCCTCTTTAGTTTATGCGTAAATCTTTGCCCTTGTTCTCCGTAAAATACGGGTGCGAAACTCCGTCCATCGAAAGGCTTTGGATTTTTATTTCCAGGTTACTTTGCGGTATATCGCGGCAAATGCCGCGCCGGATTTGATTATGCTCTGCGTTTACGGTAATTTCTTCGGTTATAACTGCGGAAGCGTTGGTTTGAACTTCCGCCTTAATGGAAAAGTTAAGAATCCTTGCCTGACCAAAAGAAAATATCGGTAGTAAAGCTAAAACAAAAACTGCAAAAAGTTTTTTCATAAACAAGTTCCTCTACATCGTATATCCTTCAATCGCAAAAGCGTTTTGCAAACCGCTAGATATTCCAAATAGATATCGCATTGGCAGACGCGCTTAACGGCTGAACTTTTTCAGTTAAACAAATTAAAGCGCCTTGCCCGAGATTTTCAAATTTTCCCAAAATCTTAAAAGCGGAAATATCCGCAGGCATTGGCGTGGCGGTTTTTTTAATTTCTATCGGATAAAATTTGCCGTCTTGATGTATTAACAAATCTATTTCATTTCCGTTATTATCCCTAAAATAATATATGTCCGGCATTAAAGCATTGTGCTTATACGACTTTATCACTTCGCTTATTACAAAGGTTTCAAAAAAAGCTCCGGCCGAAGCTCCTGTTTCTAAAGATTGCGGAGTAGTCCAACCGGAAAGATAGGCGGCAAGCCCCGTATCCATAAAATATAATTTCGGGCTTTTAATAAGCCGCTTTGTCGTGTTTTTAAAATAAGGCCGCAACAAATAAACAAGCCCCGACGCTTGCAGAATTGAAAGCCATTGTTTTGCGGTATTTGGCGAAATATCGGAATCTTTTGCAATATTGGCAAGATTTAATTCCTGCCCGGTTCTTGCAGCCGCGACTTTTAAAAACGTTAAAAACGTAATTTCACTACCGATATTAACTAATTGTCTAACGTCTCTTTCAATATAAGTTTTAATATACGCGTCATAAAACGCTTCTCTGCAAATCGGTTCTTTCCCGACGACGTCCGGATATGCTCCCTGCCAAATCATTTCAAACGTTTCGTCAGTTTTTTTATACTTTAACTCGCCGGCGATTTCGTTTGAAGGTAAAAAAGGTTTTTGCAAAACAGCTTTATCTTCTCTTTCGTAAATAGAAAACGGAAATAATTCCATTATCGCGACTCTGCCCGCAAGACTTTCAGAAACGTTTTTCATCATATTAAATTGTTGAGAACCGCTCATCCAAACAAGGCCTCTTTTGTCAGAGTTATCCGCAAGTATTTTTAGATAATTAAAAATTTCGGGAGCATATTGTATTTCGTCTATCAAAACAGGAGGCGCGTATCTTAGCAAAAAATCATTGGGGTCGTTTTTGGCAAGCAATAAATCCGAAGTCGTATCTAACGTTACATATTTTCTATTGCTTTTGGAGCAATTTTGCAATAACGTTGTTTTACCGACTTGTCTGGCGCCGGTAAGCAATAAAATTTTAAAGTTTTTTGAAAAGCCGTATATCAGAGCGGATAATGTTCTTTTTTTATTCATATCATGCCTCTAAAAATTTTAAAGTATGATAATATTGTAATATATTTTATACAAAAATGCAATTGACTGCATTTTTGTATAAAATATATTTGCTTTACCGTCCGCCGCCAGCACCGGAATAATTAGCAGAGACTACGCTGAAAGAACAATCTGAGACAGACATAAAATTTCCAATTCTAATTATCTCTCTTCCACCGAAATCCGCCAGTTCTTTTTCTATTGTTGACGAGGACAAAATACTTTCCAATTTCTTAACCCATTTATTTTGCATATCAGAAGCAAAAGCATAAGGCAAATAGTCGGCAAAAATTTTTTCCGCTAAATCGTATATCCTTCAATCGCAAAAGCGTTTTGAATATGTTCTATTTTCCCGTCCGTAATAGTTATTATATCAAACGTTATCGAGTCAAATTTCGGCTTATTTTCCTTTATATAGGTTATTGCTGTTTTTGTTATTTTATTTTGCTTGCTTACGTTTACGGCCGCAACTCCGCCGCCGTAAGACATTGAGGCGCGCGTTTTGACTTCAACAAAAACTATAGCGTTTTTTAAACGGGCTATTATATCGATTTCCCCGTATTTTGAAGCATAATTGCGGGCTAAAATTTTATATCCTTTAGCTTTAAGAAATTCGGCGGCTTTATCTTCGCCTTCGTCGCCTGTTTTGCGTTTTAATGTAATCATTATTTTCTTTTCCTTCTCCGTCTATAATTTTATCATTTTCTTTATAATATCCATAACGATTAATATTTTATCAGAATATTATTTTACTTTTGCGGTAGTGTTTTAAAACGAATCTCCTCTCCCTTAACGGAAAAGAAAGCGCGCAATGCGCGCTATCGTGGGTGGAAAAAAATGAACGACGGATACCCCTAATGACGGCCAAAAAAATTCCACTTTTGTTACAAAGGGGAATAACAACGAGGTAGGTTATATGTATGCTTAACAATAAATTATTTAAAAATCTTCTCTTAGAAGAGAGTATCTGTCTATAAATTAATTTCTGATTTTATTTTTACTTCTTCCCACGCCGTCATACCCGCCCCCGATTAATACATTTGAGGGTAAATTCCAACGGGTATACATTTTAACAACTTTAACTTGTATTGCCAATTGCAACATGTGCTAATGCAAACATACATTCCCAATTAATATATTCGAAAAAAGAGAGCCGCGGTATTATATATGGCGGCTGTCGATTGGCTATTATTTTGTATAACAAACAATATTGCAATAAAACATATTTTGTTTAGACGCGCAAATATTTTGTAAAATTGTTATATATAAAAATTGCGGGCGTAGTTCAATGGCAGAACAGAAGCTTCCCAAGCTTTAAACGAGGGTTCGATTCCCTTCGCCCGCTTTGAAAAATTTTCATACGATTTTTATATTAGCGATTATTTAGCAGTGCCGAAATGATTAGACAACCAAAGAATAATAATCAACTAATATTAAAATATGGGAAAATTTGCATGAGCGGGCTCAGACCCGACTGAAAATTTAAAAGGGTGATATTATGACGGAAGAACAAATAGAAACGCAAAAAGCAAAAGATACCGAGTTGGAAATAGAATTCCAAAATTCCAAAAAAGATTTTTGGCTGTTTTTAATATTTATAGACATTATCGCAATATGCGTTTTTGGTTTTTTTGCATACACCTCTTTTTTTGAAAGCACAAAAAGCAAAGATACTACCGACGCGCACGTTAAACCTTTTATGGAAGAAATTATAGTCGAGGACATAAAACGCGATGTAACGCCCGAGACTTCGCAAAGCCCGTCCCAGCCCGCGAAAAACAGTAATGACAAACAAGAAGAACTTCAGCAGAAAAGCAAACCTCAGCTGCAAATTCCGTCGGAAAAACCTGCGGGCGAACCTGCGGAGCAGAAAAGAGAAAGCATCGTTATATCCGGAAGCGGCAAAACCAGAACGGTCACTTTTAAATATTTCAAAAACGCAAAAACGGTCTCCGTCGTCGGAGGCTTTACTATGCGAAAGCCGGTCGCGATGAAAAAAGCAGGCGACGAATGGCGCGCGTCTCTCATAATATATCCCGGCGAGTATCGATATATGTATATAATCGACGGCAAAGAAATGCCTGATCCAAACTCCGAGCAGAGCAACGGGAAATCTATACTAATCGTAAAATAAATTGTCAAAAATATTTTTGTAAAACCCGCGTCAATCGCTCGCGGGTTTTAATTATATACAAAATTTTTTTACGTTGCGATAAAAAATATTAATGCCCCGCATGCGATATTCTCGACGGAAGAAATATTTTTTTGCCTCAAAATATTTTTTTAAGCGAAGAAAAAAATTATTTCTTTCAAAAAAATGTTGCATTTTTACTACATTTGTAGTATCATTTCTTTGAAGCATACATTATCTTAAACGGGAGATGAAAAAATGCCTGTAAAGAAAAAAACAGTAAAGAAAAGCAGCAAAAAAGTTGTAAAAACTGTTAAAAAACCCGCGGCTAAAAAAGCGGTAAAAAAAGCAGCGAAGAAAAAACCTGCTAAGAAAAAGTAATATCTGATGATGTAAAAAAGAGGAGTTTGATTTTTCAAACTCCTCTGTCTTTATAAAGCCCCCCGGCTTCATAAAAACGGCTGTATATCCGTTGAATCTAAATTCTATACCTTTTTGCAATAATATCCCAAGCTTCCAAAGCCGTTTCCACAAGGTAAAACCTGTCGTAGGCGGATATTACGCCGTACTCGGTTATTTTATTAAAACTAAAAACTTCCTCCCAGAATTTTTTTCCTACTAAGATTATGGGAATATTGGTTTTTTTGCCGGTTTGAACGAGCGTCAGAATTTCAAAAGTTTCGTCAAGCGTTCCATATCCGCCCGGAAAAACCACCACGGCTTTAGACCTGATTATAAGATGCATTTTGCGTATCGCAAAATAGTGGAATAAAAACGACAAGCCTTTCGTTATATAGCGATTTGGACGCTGTTCCATCGGCAAAGTAATATTGAAACCTATGCTCTTGCCGCCGGCCTCAAAAGCTCCTCTGTTAGCCGCCTCCATAATGCCCGGACCGCCGCCCGTAACCACCGCAAAGCGCCCTCGCCCTTTTTCTACAACCAAACGTCCGAAGTTGCGCGCCTCGTCGTAATATTTTGAAAGTTTGCTCAGTCCGCGCGCTTCCTTAAGTTTTTGAAATATTTTTTTGTCGTTCGGTTTAGTTTTATGCAATACCTCAAGTTTCGAAATCCTTCCGGCGGATCCGGCGGCGTCCGTTATTCTCGCGCTGCCAAAACACACTATATCTTCGTATATTTTATTTTTTTGCAGAATTACTTCGGGTTTCAAAAGTTCAAGCTGAAGTCTTACTGCGCGCGTTGCGTCGCTTTTTAAAAAATTAAGGTCTTCATACGCTTTTTTGTATGAGTCAAAAGTTTTTTTATGCGGATTATTTTTTGTCGCCATTATTTTTTCCCGTTTTTTTTAATTTCTTAAGAACGGCCGCGGCTATCTTAGCGGCCGATATTCCTACTTCGTCGTAAAGTTCGCTTTGCTTTGCATGTTCGACGAAAACGTCTTTAATGCCAAGCCGCGTTAAATCGGCTTTTAAATCATTATCGGACATATATTCCAAAACCGCCGAACCAAAACCTCCGCAAAGCATATTATCCTCCGCGGTAAACATTACGCGCGAAAGCGAAGCGGCCTCTTTTATCGCCGCGCCGTCGAGCGGTTTGGCAAAGCGCATATTAATTACTCCGCAGTCTATTCCTTGTTCGGCAAGCATCTCGGCCGCCTCTTTTGAAGGAGTCACCGTATTTCCAAGCGCAAGGATATTCGCATCGGAACCTTTCTTAAGGCACAGCGCCTTGCCTATCGGTATTTCCTTTAGTTCCTCGTCCATATTCGCGCCGAAGCCGCCGCCGCGGGGATATCTCAAAATAAAAGGCTTGCCGCAATAAACGCCGGTTTTAAGCATATGCTGCAATTCGTTTTCATCGGCGGGTGCGGCTATAATAATACCCGGAACGCTGCGAAACAGACTTATGTCGAACACGCCGTGATGCGTGGGGCCGTCCTCGCCCACAACGCCGGCTCTGTCCAGCGCGAAAACTACGGGCAGGTTTTGCAAAGCCACGTCCTGCTGTATTTGGTCGTAGCAGCGCTGCGCAAAAGAAGAATAAACCGCAAACACCGGCTTTATGCCCTGCGCGGCGAGGCCGGCCGCAAAAGTTGCGCCGTGCTCTTCGGCTATGCCGACGTCGTAATATCTGCTGGGGAATTTCTCTCTAAAAACGTTAAGGCCGGTGCCTTCCGGCATTGCGGCGGTTATAGCCGTAATGCTTTCGTCTTTTTCGGCAAGTTTTATCAAAGCCTGCGAAAACGCGTTTGTAAAAGTTATTCTGTCGCTGGAGCTTATAGTCTCTCCCGTTTCCGCGTCAAAAACGCCAAGCCCGTGAAATTTCGCGGGTTTTTTTTCGGCGGGCGCATAGCCTTTGCCCTTTCTCGTTACGGTATGCAGTATAACCGGGCCGCAAATGTCTTTAACCTGTTTTAAAATATTTACCATACCGTTAACGTCGTTTCCGTTTACCGGCCCGTAATATTTAAAACCCATTTCTCCAAACAGCGCGTCGGAAAATAAAATCGACCGCGCCGCCCTTTTGGCTATTTTTACGGCGTTGTTGCTGATTTTGCTCATAAACTGCTCGGCGCGGCTTTCGGCTATAAGCATATATTTTTTCGTCATCAACTTTGTCAAAAACGAGCCGAGCGCGCCCACGCGTTCAGATATGAACATTTGATTGTCGTTAAGTATTACCAGCAAGTTCGTCTTTAGCTGGCCTGCGTTTTGCAGCGCCTCGTAAGTCATTCCGCCCGTCATAGAGCCGTCGGCGACCACGGCGATTACCTTATTGTTTTCTTTTTTTTGGTCGCGCGCCATTGCCATACCCAGCGCGGCTGAAAGCGCGGTTGAAGCGTGTCCCGCGCCGAAAGCGTCATACTCGGATTCGTAAATTTTCAAAAACCCGCTTAATCCGTTTTTTTTGCGCAGAGTTTTGAATTTATCAAGACGTCCGGTTAATATTTTATGGGCGTAAGCCTGATGGCCGGTGTCAAAAACGATTTTATCTTTAGGCGTGTCAAAAACATAATGCAGCGCCGTAATTAAATCCACCGCGCCGAGGCTTGAGCCGAGATGTCCGCCGGTTTTGCTTACGGTTTTTATTATGACTTTGCGTATCTCTTCGCATAAATCGGCAAGCAGCGCCGGGTCCATAAGACGCAGTTGCTGCGGAGATGTGATTTTATCCAGTATTTTCATATGTTTTTGAATTGTCAATTATCAAAATCGTTTTTTTATATTTTATCAAAATATTGCGTCGCGTCTTTTCGCGTATCGAAATATTGCTTCAACTACGTTAACGAAATTCGTTTGCGGCGTTAATTCCACAATAAAGGAATGGGAATAACGTAGTTGTCTTTCTTAACTTGCAAAACGTTTTCTCCGCCGTATAGAACGATGCCGATTATTTTTTTATTTTTAGCGACGTTATTTCTAAACCACTCTATATGTTTGAAATCGAGGAAGTTTGCCGTTTCGCCCGATTTAACTTCTATTGCGATTAATTTGTCGCCCGGGCATTCTATTATAAAATCAATCTCTCTTTTATTTCTGTCGCGGTAATGATAGAGTTTATAATCGTCGCTCAGCCCCGCCTGTGCGGACAATTCGTTAAACACGAAAGTTTCTATAAGTTTGCCGCTTTTATCGCTATTTAATAAAACTTCGCTTTGTTCCCATCCTAAAACCGAAGCCATAATCCCGGTATCCGTAGCAAAAAATTTGTCCCTTTTTG
>JAIRMX010000044.1 GCA_031258375.1 Elusimicrobiota bacterium
ATATTAAATCTCTCTTCCGACTTAAGTACTTTCGTCCTTTAGTCTCCTTCTCTCTTTACTAAAGAGAGAAAATAACTGCTTTTTGTCCAATAAAAACGGCCGTTATATTTGAGCCTTTCGTAGTAACCCAAAATATAACAGCCGTGGTTTACCGCCGAAAGGCGGTAAACGCTCGGCACAAAACAACTTGGGAGCTACCCTCATTGCTTTGTGCCTGATAACGAGCTGTTCTTGGACTACGAAAGTGCTTTTGATATCTCAAAAGCTCTCCTTGTTCTTCACAAGGTTCCAAAAACAGAATCAAATTTTATTAAGCCGATTATTTTTTTCTTTTGTCACCCCAAACCCCGTATTAAAACCTTACGGGGCATGTCCATTTCAGCGTCTCCCTGTTCGTCATCCTGAATTTATTTCAGGATCTGCCCTTTTGTCACCCTGAATTCATTTCAGGGTCTGTCGTTTACTACAGATGCTGAAACTAGTTCAGCATGACGGCTAAAAAGTGTAATACAGGGTTCAGCATGACAAATTGATATTCTCAAACAATCCCGTATTACAACTTTACGGGACATGGTTCAGAGTGACAATTTGTCGTTTTCGGCTTAGATATAACAACCGTTTACTCCTTTTCACTGCTTAGTTTATTATACAATAATCTTACTAAAAATTTCCCAATTTAAGCAATAATACAAAAAGTCATTATTTATTTTACATCGCCAGAAATAAGACCATTTTCTTTTATACTGAATATCTTACCTTGCCCTATTATAATATGATCCAGCACCTTAATGCCCAATTGCGCCGCCAAACGCGAAAGCGTTTTTGTGATTTCAATATCGGCGTTTGAAGGCGAAGGTTCCCCGGAAGGATGATTATGCACGAAAATTAAACCGGCGGCGCGGCGGCTTAAAGCTCGTTCGATAATCTTTCGCGGCGAAATATCCGCATTTTGCAGCGAGCCGCTTGCAATGCGTTCCGCGTCAATAAAATCATTGCGCGCGGTCAGGAAAATAACTTCAAATATTTCTTCGCTTAATCCATGTAAAGACGCGCGGCAAAAATCTATTATGTCGGCTGGACTTTCAATCTTTTTATTTTCTTTCGCGCGCTCAAGAAAATACCTGCGTATAAGCGCCCGCTGTAAATTTAAAAATTGCGCGCTTTGCGCGCCTAATCCCGCAATTTCTCGCAACTCTTCGGCTTTTGCGTCCAAAACGCCGCGCAGCGAACCAAAACGTTTTACCAAAGCCCATGCGATAGGTTTTGTATCTTTGCGGGCTATGCAGTACGTAAGCAAAAGTTCCAAAACCTCGTGGTCTGCAAGCGCGTCAATTCCGGCTGCGGCAAATCTTTCGCGTAATCTTGCCCTGTGGCCGTTATAAGCATGTTTTTGAGACATATAAATATTATATACTTTTATTATTAAGCATTAAAACGAATACTGCAATTTAATCTCGAGGAATATTTATGACAAAAAAAGTAATTGTTATCGGCGCGGGGCCCGGCGGTTATCCGGCCGCGCTCAAGGCCGCGTCTTTAGGCGCGCAAGTCACCCTTATCGAAAAAAACAAAGCCGGCGGCGTTTGTTTAAACTGCGGATGTATTCCCTCAAAATCCCTGCTTGACGCGGCTCATCGATTTTACGATTTGCATATTCTAAAAACTCTTGTTTGCGCTGAAGCGCAAAATGCGGCGGACGTTTTATATAAAAACTTTGATTTTGAAAAAATACAAACTCGGCGTTCAAACGTAATAGCCAAATTGCAACAGGGGCTTTTAGGTACGTTCAAAAAAGCGAAAATAAATTATATTGAAGGAGAGGCGTCTTTCGTTTCCAATTCGCAAATTAAAGCCGCGGGCAAAATATTTGATTTTGACGCGGCCGTAATTGCAGCCGGCACAAAAGCGTTTTTCCCGCCGCCGTTTGATAAATATAAAGATAAATTGCACGACAACAGCACGATTTTTAATTTAAAAAAAGTTCCATCTTCGCTTGTTATAATCGGCGGCGGAGTAATAGGCTGCGAGTTCGCGTGTATTTTCAACGCGCTCGGCTGCAAAGTTACGATTATTGAAATGATGCCTTCGATAATTCCCTTTGAAGACGAAGCTCCCGTGAGAATACTTAGAACTTCTCTTGAAAAACGCGGCATAGAAATAAAAACCGGCCGCATTGCAAAAGACATAACTTTTGAAAACGAACTAAAAAATATTCTGCTTGACGACGGCAGCGTTATTTGCGCGCAAGAAGTGCTTGTAGCGGTGGGACGCAGCGTTGAACTGGCAAGTCTTAATTTGAAAGCCGCTGATATTTCATACGGACGCAAAGGCATATCCGTAAATCCGAAAACTATGCAGGCTAAAGATAATATTTACGCCGTAGGCGACGTAAACGGAATCTGCCTGCTTGCCCACGCCGCGCACGCGCAGGGAGAGACCGCCGCAAAAAATATTATGGGCATAAACGCGCTTTACAATAATGAAGCCGTGCCAAAAGCAATTTATACTTGGCCGGAAATAGCTTCCGTCGGACTGAATAAAAAAGAAGCGGAGGCGAAGGCTATAAACGCAAAAGTTTACAAATCTTTCTTCATGGCAAACGGTCGCGCTCTCACGCAGGAAGCTACGGAAGGTTTCGTGCAAATTGTCGCCGATGAGAAAACGGATAAAATTATAGGAGCGCAAATCGCGGGAACAGGCGCAAGCGAAATGATACATATCCCGCAGATGGCGATTTTAAGCGGACTAACGACGCATCAGCTTGAAGAGAATATTTTTGCGCATCCTACGATGAGCGAAGCCATTAAGGACGCTTTGGCAAAAGCTCATCTTTAATAAATGTGATATGAAATTATGTAAATTTGCATTATATATAAGTATAAATTATTAAGGTATGTTAGGAGGAAGAAATGTTAAAATATTCGCTTTATGCGGTTTTATTGATAACAGTTATTGTTCTGGCGGGCGGCGGTTTTCATTTAACAAGATTATATTTTAAAAATAAAAAAGAAATGGCGCCCTACGCAAACGGCGGTATTAAAATAACAAAAAATTTAGGTAAAGTTTTGGTCGTTTACTATTCGCGCAGCGGCAATACCAAAGACATCGCGCAAAGGATACGGCAAAAAACGAATGCGGATATATATGAAATCAAAACGAGAGACGCTATGCCCTCAGGCCCGGCGCTTTATTTAGGAGTAAAGAAGCAGTTAAAATCAGGCGTATATCCCAAAATAATCGCCGATTTCCCCGACTTCTCTTCTTACGATTTAATTTTTGTAGGTTCGCCCGTTTGGTGGTATACGCTTTCAACGCCCGTATTATCCTTTTTGAAACAAGCCGATTTTAAAGGCAAAAAAGTCGTTCCATTTTTAACGCAAGGCAGCAACGCGGGGCATTCTATCGCGGATTTTAAAACCAATGCAAAAAACGCGATTATTCTAAAGGAACGAGAATTCAACAATATCTCTCAGAAATATAATAATGCCGTAGATAATAAAATCTCCGTATGGCTTAATGAGTTGGATATAAATTGATTGAATTGCGCATAGTGTTTTTTGCTGCTTCTCAATTATCTACTAATTAAAATTTAAAATGAGACTGGTCTTGTTGGACAATTAGGAGACAAAAAGAAGGTGAGCAGCGTATACTTTTAGTATGATAGAAAAAATAAACACTGCTCAAAAGAATAATAGCAAAAGAAGATCTCCT
>JAIRMX010000051.1 GCA_031258375.1 Elusimicrobiota bacterium
GCTCCCTCAAGAGTTATATCAAAATTATCAAATTTAGTCGAATATTCGCCGTTTATAAGATAATATCTTTTTTGCGCTTCAACAAAACTTTTAACAAGAGTATAAAGTTGCGCTCCGCGCGTTTTTTGCACGGACTTTTGATACTGCGGCAGAGCAATAGCGGCAAGAATGCCGATAATTAACACGACTACAAGCATTTCAATTAAAGTAAACGCTTTTTTGTTTGTGGTGTTCATGATACTTCCTCCGTACATAAAATAAGTCTTTGCATGCGCAAAGACTGTACTATCTTTACTAAACTAAAACAGTTAAATTTGGAAGTTAAGAAATATTCTCCCTTTAGTAAAGGGAGTGCCGCTTTAGCGGCGAGGGATTTAATGTTGTTGTTAGAACTGCTCTTAAATCTCTCTTCCGACTTATACACTTGCGTCCCTAAGTCTCCCTCTCTCTTTACGAAAGAGAGAAAAAAGCATAAGTTTTTTCCTCTCCCTATATGAGGGGAGAGGAAGCGCGCAAAGCGCGCGGGTGAGGGTAGAGTAAAGATAAAATCAGAAATTAATTTATAGACAGACAGACAGACAGACAGACAGACAGACAGACTCTCTTCCTTAATTGCAAGTTTTTTATTTTTCACAATAATACTCATTTTTTTGGAATTTTTTATAACTAATATTAATATACTAAAATTTTAGTCTGATGGTCAACATTAGGTGTAATAGCGTCTGGAAAATGATTTAATAATATTTCAGTTTTTGAATATTGCGTTTAGGATATTTATTGTAAAGAAGAGTCTTATTGTATATTTATTAAGGCTGGATTTTTTACAGGCAGGTTGACAGGCGGCGTTTGAAGTTTCTAATCCGGCACAATATTTTCAAAAGCAAGCAGAATTTCGGCTATGGCCGCGCCTGATTTCGCCCGTAAAAGAGAGTCGCATACCACTTTATTTGAAGCAATCGCCGCAAGCTCGGCCAAAAGTTTGAGCTGCGTTGCGGGTTCTTTGAACGGCGTTAGTATAAGAAATATTAACTTAACCGGCTCATCGTCGCCGCATTGAAAATCTATTCCTTTTTTTGATATGCCTAAGGCAACCATAGGAGCGTTTAAAACGCCCACTCGCGCATGCGGAAAAGCAACGCCTTTTGTAAACGCGCAAGACATTAATTTTTCTCTATTTTTGACAAATTCCCGCGCCTGCTCTTTGGAAAATATCGGGCGTTCTTTATAAACCGCGTCGATAATTTCGTCAAAAGCCGCGTATTTTTCCGTCGCTTTAAGATTAACTATCGAAGCGCGCGGCAGAAAGAAGTTGCTTAAGCGTATTGCGTTAGGCTTTTCGTATTCGTCGCGTATTTCGCCCACAAGTTCTTCAAGCACGTCTTCAAGCGTAAGCAAACCGGAAACTTCTCCCTTCGCGTTGCGTATTAAAGCCTGATGCCGGCGATTGCTCTGAAATTCGCGCAAAGCCGCCTCAACGGGCGTGTTTTCGTCAAGATTAAGCATGGGATAAGTATACTTTTCTTCTATAGGCTGGTCGGAATGTTCGCTTAAAGCGTCAAGAGACATTTCTTTTATAAGCACGTACTCTTTGGCGTCGTCGACGGTTTTATCGTAGAGAGGATAGCGCGAATATTTGCGCGTTTTTATTATCGCGAAATTTTCCGCCCATGTATTGTTTTTGCAAAGCGCCGATATTTTTGAGCGCGGCGTCATAATTTCTTTTGCTTTCATTCGTTCAAAGTCAAAAAGATTTTCAAACATCATAAGCCGCCGCAGGGAAAACTTCCCGTCTTTTTGGGATTCTGCAAACATCATTCTTAATTCTTCCTGCGAAAGCGCGGCCTCCGTCTCATGCGGGTTGATTTTCAAAAAACTGAGGCTGCGATAAGCCACGGCTACCAAAATCTTTCGAAATATTTTGGTAATCGCGTAAAAAAAGTGCATCGGGACAATTACCCAAAGAAGCGTTTTTTCCGGAAACTTTATTGAAAATAATTTAGGCACCTGCTCGCCGTAAATAACGTGCATCGACGTGATTATAAAAAACGACAGAATAAAAGATACGGCGTATGAAACGCTCTGCGGAAAAGAAAAAGCCGGCATAATGCGGCCTAGCAAATTACCGATGGAAGGCTCTCCCACCCAGCCAAGCGCGAGGCTTGTCATAGTTATGCCGATTTGAAGAGAGGAGAGATAATCGTCGATATTTTCCTGAGCGTAAAGAGCGAGTTTTTCTTTATAACCGCCGTGTTTTGCAAGTTCCGCAAGGCGCGTACGGCGCACTTTAACGAGAGAAAACTCTCCTAATACAAAAAAGGCGTTTAAAGCTATTATCATTAAGGCAAGAATTATGAAGATTATATTGGATGTCATCTTTTTTTAAAACAACGTATACTAAAAAAGCATATTTGCGCGGGAAGGGACTCGAACCCTTAAGCCAAAGGCATGCGCCCCTCAAACGCACGCGTATACCAATTCCGCCACCCGCGCGGATTATTTATAAATTATAACATATCTTACGATTAAATCAAACTCGTTCAAGTTAATTTCGGCGATAAAAATTTGCGCAAATGACTTTAAGCAAATATAAAAAAGCATATATCGTTAAGAACTATGATGTTTTATCCTTTGTATTATGCTAAAATCTAATATATACGAGATTTAGGAGGCAGTAAATGGAACCTACAACAACGGCTGCGGCGGCTTTGCCGGCCGCAAGCGGCGCAAGCACAAGCGCTATAATTCTTATGTTTATAGCTTTTCTGCTGATATTTATGTTTCTATCAAGCAGAACAAATAAAAAACGCGAAACCGAACAGAAAAAAATGATATCGTCTCTTCAAAAAGGCGATAAAGTTATTTTGCTCGGCGGGATAGTCGGCGTCATAGCGGGTTTTAACGATAATCTTATCGAAGTTAAAATATCGGAAACGTCAAAGCTTTCGGTTTTGCCGAGCGGCATAGTTTCCATATATCAAAATATCGCGGCGGATAATAAGATAAACGGAGCAAAATAAAATGAATAAGCTGGCAATTAAATGGAGTTTAATTTTAATAATAATTTTCGGCTCTCTGGCTTTAATATATCCTTCTTACGAATGGTATTCCAAAACGCCTGCCGAGAGAGAAAAGTTGGAAGCCACCGGAGACAGGCCCAAAAGAATTTTAAATTTAGGACTTGATTTGAGAGGAGGAAGTTCTTTGCTTTTAGAACTTGACGTAAGCAAGCTGACCGGCAAAGAATCGCTTACGGATTCAATGGCGCGCGCTATTGAAATTATCAGAAACAGAATTGACCAGTACGGCGTGGGGGAAATTCCGATAACAAGACAAGGCGAAAAATGGATTTCCGTGCAGCTGCCGGGCATAGCTAATCCGGAGCAGGCCGAAGCGTTAATCGGTAAAACGGCCATGCTCGAGTTTAGAATAGTTCAGGATAACAAGGACGCGCAGGAAGCGGTAAGCAAAATTTATGAACTTGACGACGCCTTTAACCCGGACGGTTCCTTAACCGAGCAGGCGGCAAAACTTCAGCCCGCGGGCATTAGCATAATGAAAGACAAAAAAGGGAATATAGTCGCTTTATCGGACATCGCTCAAGTTACCGGAGCGGATTTAGAAGACGCTAGAGTGGCGCCGGGCGAATACGGATATTCTGAGGTTGAGTTTCAGTTTAATTCCGAAGGAAGTAAAAAATTCGGAGCTTTAACCGGCGCCAACATAGGCAAACAGCTTGCTATTGTGCTTGACAATACCGTGCAGTCCGCGCCTGTAATTCAAAGCAGAATTACGAGCAACGGACGCATTACCGGTCAATTTACAGTCGAGGAAGCGCGCCAGCTTGCGATAATTTTGCGCGCGGGCGCGCTGCCGGCTCCGGTCACAATTATTGAAAAACGGGTAATAGGCCCGGGTCTTGGCGAAGATTCTATAAAAAGCGGTCTTAAGGCTTCGTTAATAGGCTTTTTATTTATAGTTTGTTTTATGAGCGTTTATTATAGATTTTCCGGCGTGATTTCAAGCGTTGCTTTGTTTTTAAACCTTGTTTTTCTTATGTCCACAATGTCTTATTTTGCCGCGACTTTAACGCTGCCGGGCATTGCGGGTA
This sequence comes from Elusimicrobiota bacterium, assembly GCA_031258375.1. GTDB lineage: Bacteria > Elusimicrobiota > Elusimicrobia > Elusimicrobiales > Elusimicrobiaceae > Proelusimicrobium. Next base: position 4,109 of record JAIRMX010000051.1, read on the forward strand.
TAATTTTATCGCTTGCGATGGCCGTCGACGCAAACGTGCTTATTTTGGAGCGTATGCGCGAGGAGCGCTCTTACGGCCAGCCGCTTGCCGTTGCAATTAAAGAAGGTTATGACAAGGCGTGGAGCGCGATTTTCGACTCTAACCTTACCACCTGGATAGCTTCCATTTTACTATTCCAATTTGGCACCGGGCCGGTAAAAGGTTTTGCGCTTACGCTTACTTTAGGCCTTTTAGTGGGCGTGTTTACTTCCGTTTTTGTAACGCGCGCGATTTATGAACTGCTTTTGACGGCTAATCCAAAGGATATAAGCATATGATTAAATATTTCAAGATTTTACCAAAAACTAATATTGATTTTATCGGCATGCGTAAAGTATTTTTTACGCTTTCTGGCATTGTTATGATACTGTGCCTTGTCTCCGTGATTTTTAAAGGCATGAATTACGGCATTGATTTTACCGGAGGCACGGTGGTTCAGGTGCAGTTTGACGGCGCGATAGATATTTCAGGCATTCGCAATGTTTTAAACGGGCAGAATATTGACGCAGATATACAAACTTTCGTCGGTAAAAACGCTTTTTCCATTAAAGTCAAGGGCGCGCAGCATAACGTTAACGAAGTTTCGGATAAAATAGAAAGCGCGCTTCATAAAACCGGCGTTTCTTTTATCGTAGAGCAGCGCGATTTTGTCGGCCCTACGGTAGGCAGTCATCTGGCTAAAAAAGCTTTGTTTGCCTTTGTGATAGCTATGGCCGCTATGATTATTTATATAGGTTTCCGTTTCCAGAATATTATTTGGGGCGCGATGGCGGTGGTGGCGCTTTTCCACGACGTATTTTTGGCGATAGGCGCGTTTTCTTTCTTCGGGTTTGAAGTCGATTTGGTTATAGTGGCCGCGTTTCTTACCATAGCCGGTTTTTCGGTCAACGATACTATTGTCATTTTTGACAGAGTGCGCGAAAATATAAAACTTCACCCCAAATACGGTTTGAAAGAACTTTTGAACCTCAGCGTGAACGAAACTCTCTCCAGAACCGTCATTACTTCCCTTACCGTCATAGTGGCCACGGCGATATTGTTTGTTCTGGGCGGCAGCGTGCTGCGCAATTTTTCTCTGGCTATGCTCATCGGGTTGATCTCGGGCGTGTACTCGACGGTAGGCCTTGTCACGTGCTTGGTTTATCAATGGACAAAAGACGGCAGTTACAGCGCAATGTCGGAACAGTCCGATTCTCTTGCTAGCAAAAGCGGTTTTGAAGCTCCCAAAATAAAAAGCAAAAAAAGGTATCGTTGACGGAAATGCGCAAAATACGCAAATTTAAAGTTCCTATACATTTGAAGGAAATACTCCGCCGCATAAAATTATCCGAAACGGATACAAAAGCGGCGGGGTTTTCTGACGAGAAAGATTTGACGGTTTTTATCGCGTCGCTTCACCGCGCGGTTGAACCCGGCGTAGTTTACGAGTTTATAGAAGGACGCTGTATGGAGCTTGCGGCTGCGGGCATTGAAAATAACGGAGTGCTTGGCGTGTGCGCGCTGACGCTGGGCTCTAAAATTGAAGAAGAAATAAACCAAATTAAAAATCATCAGGCTTTGGCAATTGCAAATATAATATTGTACGAATTTTTACGCACCGCCGTAACTTTTGTCGGCGGGCTTATCAAAGACGACGCGGAGAAGGAAGATTTTACCGTCGGCGGATACGAAGTCTTATATTCGCCGTCTTTTTCTTACGGCCCGGAGCCTAAGTTTTTGCGGGAGGCCGTCCGCGTTGACGCGCAAATAGCGCAAAAAGCTTTGCCCGCGCTTTTTGACAGGCTTAACGCGCAAAAAATCAACCTTAAATTTATAGACGGGCAAATAGCGCCAAAAGCTACGATTGTTTTTATGACGCCGTGGCAAAAGAAAAAGGGGAAGAAGTAAAATAATTTATTATTGCATGTAGCGCTTCCGTTTGAAATTAACCTCTAATTATTTTGAAACTGGCAAAAAATAAGAATACTGTCCCGAGCTTTGGTCTGTGCAATTAGTTTCTTTTGGAGTAAAACCAAGACTTTCTGCAAGGTCAGCCCCTTTTTTTGTATAAACATAGCAAAATGGATTATTAGCGTTATATAACATAGAAATATCACATTGCCATGCTGCAAATCCGGGTAGGGTCTTGTTGGACAATTAGGAGACAAAAGGAAGGTGAGCAGTGTATACTTTTAGTATGATTAAAAAAATAAACACTACTCAAAAAAATAATAGCAAAAGAAGCACTCCTAAGTCCAATAAAACAATAATAAATTGGGCAGAGTACAACAAAGCACTAGCAGAACGCGGGAATATCTCTGTTTACATCTCGGAGGCAATAGCTAAGAAAGCGTTCCACAAATCTCGCAGAACACATAAAGCGGGTCATCGGCAAGTGTATAGAGAAAGCTTAATCGAACTTATATTAATCTTGCGGGAACTATTTCGCTTGCCGCTGCGCCAGAGCAGCGGTTTTGCGGGTAATGTACTGTTGAATATGGGAGTTAAGCGGCAGCTTCCGGATTACACTACGTTATCGTGTCGAATGAGGAAAATGGAAGTAAAATATTGTCTAGGATTAAGCAAAATGGCAAAAGAACATGGAATAGAGTTTACAGCGCCGCCGCATAGGAATGCTGCTGAACATATAAACATGTATCACTACCAGATATACGATAAGGCAAAGTGGGCGGAGCGTAATGAGGTAATACGCAGATGTGAAGAGAAAGGAATAGAGGGGTGGAAAAAAGAAGCAGGATATAATCGCAGGAGTATAGTGGAAAACAGCTTTTACCGATTAAAGAGGATATTTGGGAGCAGTCTAAAATCTCGCAGAGAAGAGGGGCAGTATAGGGAACAGTGTATAAGAGCAAGTTTAATAAATAGATTTAACAGGTTGGGGCTGCCAAAATACGCAGTTTAGAGAATAGTTGGAGTGCTATTATGGTTTATGTTGTGCTTTGGCCAGCTTCTTTACCTAATTGTGCAACAAGACCGGGATATTAACATAAGCCTTGCATTATAAATAAAAATAAAATATAATATCACTATCTTAAAAATCAAGGAGCGTGCTCTACCATGAAAAAGACAAACAAAAAAAGAGCTGCAAGGCCTATATACATACCTATTATGTAGCCCTAAAAAGGGCTGGCCAAAAACCAGCCCTTTTTTTATATTCGTTAATTTGGAAAGGATACAAAATTGTGAACAAATATAAACCCTCACATGTAGCATTGGAAATAACTCTCGCCTGCAATATGCGTTGCTTGCACTGCGGCTCTGCCGCCGACGGAACAAATAGAAAAGACGCTTTAAGTTTTGAAGATTGGAAAAAGGTCATTGACGATTTAAATATTTTGGGAGTTGAAGGCATTACTCTTTCCGGCGGGGAGCCTTTCCTATACCCCAAATGGCGCGAACTTCTTGAATATATTAATAAAGTAAACCCTTCTATAATAAAAATGATTATTACCAATGCCTTTAATATTACGGAAGACGATATTGAATTTTTAAAAACAATAGGCTTAAATCATCTTGGCATCAGTATTGACGGCACGGAAAAAACACACGATTTAATACGCCAGACAAAAGGGTCGTTTAAAAAATCAAATCAAGTTATGGACTGGTGTGGAAAACATAATTTAAGATATTCCATCGTAACGTCAATTAACAAATTAAATTTTCCCATAAGACACGATATTTTAAACTTGGTTTTGACAAAAAAACCGCTG
>JAIRMX010000065.1 GCA_031258375.1 Elusimicrobiota bacterium
TTCTGATTTATCAAAGTATTCACCAAGGCAATTTCGCGTCTGACAACCCTAATTTCCAAAGGATTGGATAGCGGGGTTGTGCTGTGTTTAAAAAGCTTATCAAATTGATCCTTTTTAGCCTTGGCAAGCATGTCCTTAAGCTCAGCCAGACTCTTTGATTTAATTGTTTCTTTTTGTTTGGCCTTCATAAAATTACCTTCTTGCCACCATTTTAGTTTTAATGGGCAATTTGTCGGAAGCAAGACGGAAAGCGCGTTTAGTTTCTTCCAAAGCCGTTCCTTCCACTTCAAACAAAACGCGTCCGGGCTTAACTACGCAAACCCAATGATCCGGCGCGCCTTTTCCTTTACCCATTCTGGTTTCGGCGGGATGTTTCGTAATAGCTTTATCAGGGAAAACTCTAGTCCACATTTTACCTTTCTTTTTGACCAATCTCGAAAGCGTAATACGCGCGGCTTCCAGCTGTCTGGCGGTTATCCATTTAGGCTCTAAAGCTTTAAGCCCGTATTCGCCAAAGGACACCTCCGTACCTCTTTTGGCTTTCCCTTTTATCCTGGGAGCGCTGTGAGGTTTACGATATTTAACTCTTTTTGGCATCAACATATTTTCGCTGTCTCCTTATTTCGTATCTTCGGTTTTAGGTGCCGCAACAGTTTTTGCCGTCGTTTTTTTCGCAGGTTTTTTCTTTGCCGCAGGTCTTTGCGTCTCAGCTTTTTTAGCGGCGTCTGCCGCAGCAGCCGGAGCAACGGATTCTACAACTCCTTCCGTAGCAATGCCTTCCTGCATTTCTCTGTGTTTTCTGAGTTCGTTAAGAATTTCTTTAGGCGATTTGGCAAAATGCATTTTTTTGAATATCCATACTTTTATGCCAATTTTACCGCTTACGGTATTGGCTTCATAAGTACCGTAATCAATATCGGCGCATAAAGTATGCAGCGGCACGCGTCCTTCGCGTTTCCATTCGGTGCGGGCAATTTCCGCGCCGCCGAGCCTGCCGCCAATCATTATTTTAATACCTAAAGCTTTGCCCGCAAGCGCTTTTTCAATGGCTTTTTTCATTGCCGCGCCGTAGTGCGCGCGTTTTTCTATCTGAAAAGCTATTGACTGCGCCACCAGCCTTGCGTCAGTTTCGGGGTTTTTTATTTCTATCACGTTTACAAAAGTTTTGCTGCCGGTTAAGGCTTCCAAATCTTTACGCAAAGTTTCAATATCCGCGCCTTTTTTGCCTATGACTAATCCCGGTCTTGCGGTATGTATATTGACGCGCAGAAAAGAACCGGCTCTTTCAATTCCCACGGCGCTTACGGCCGCAAACATAAAACGGGACTCTACTATTTGTCTTATTTGAAAATCTTCCATAATAAGCGCAGGCATATTTTTAGGAGAAAACCAACGCGACTGCCAATCCTGAGTATAACCGAGCCTTAGCCCTCTGGGATGTATTTTATGACCCATTATTTAACCCCCCCTTTTGCGGAACGCGCTCCTTTTTTCTCGTCGCTGACAACAACCGTCAGGTGACAAACATTTCTTTTATACGGCATAGCCCTGCCCTGCGGACCGGGTTGAATGCGTTTTAAGTGTTTCATAGGGCCTATGTTGGCATAAGCCTCTTTAATGTAAACTTTAGATAAATCAAGGCTTTTATTGCCCGTTTTTACCCCAAGGTTGGCGGCTGCGGAATTAATAGTTTTTTGAACCAAGTCGCTGCAACGAAGGCCGCTGAAAGGAATTATTCCCTGCGAAACCTTTATGCTTTTACCGCGTACCAAATCCAGCAGAAATCTCACTTTCCTGCTGCCGTACCTTTGAAATTTAGCTTTAGAACAAGCTTCCATATCAAATTATCCTCTTTATCCTTATTTCAGCGCTTTAGACTCTTTAGTCATACCGCCGTGTCCCTTAAACGTTCTCGTGAAAGCAAATTCGCCAAGTTTATGGCCTATCATTCTTTCAGTTATATAAACCGGCAAAAATTTCCTGCCGTTATGAACCAAGAACGTATGCCCTACAAATGTCGGAACAATAGTGCATGAGCGCGCCCATGTTTTAATGCTTTTTTTATCAGACGGAGACATGGCCTCAACCGCTTCAAGCAAATTATGGTCTACAAAAGGACCTTTTTTTGTCGATCTTGACATAATTTAGTTAGCTCCTGACGTATTTTTGCGTCTATCTTTTACTATCATCCAGTCCCATGTCTTAGCAGGCCTTGTCTTTAAACCTCTGGCCATTTGATTCCAAGGGGAACGCGGAATATTGCCGCCTTTTGAATGCCCGCGTCCGCCGCCCATAGGATGGTCGACGGCGTTCATGGCATTACCGCGTACCGTAGGTTTAATGCCGCGATGCCTGTTGCGGCCTGCATTGCCGATGACAACGGTATTATGCTCCGTATTGCCGACTTGTCCCACGGTGGCGCAACAATCTTCAGGTATAAGTCTTATTTCGCCGGACGGCATTTTAATATGCACGTATCCGCCGTCTTTGGCCATAATCTGAGCCTGCGAGCCGGCGCTGCGCGCAAGCTGCGCGCCTTTGGCGACTTTAAGCTCAATAGCATGGATAAAAGTACCTTCGGGTATATTTTTTAAAGGAAGGCAGTTACCCACTTTAATATCTGCGTTGGAACCGGCTATCACCGTATCTCCGACTTTAAGACCTATGGGATGAATCATATAACGCTTATCGCCGTCGGCGTAATTCAAAAGACAAATGCGGGCGGATCTGGCGGGATCGTATTCAATTGAAACGACTTTTGCCGGCACGCCGGGTTTTTGTCTTTTAAAATCTATTTTTCTGTAGGCCTGCTTATGTCCGCCGCCGATATGGCGCACCATAATCATGCCGGTATTATTTCTCCCGCCGCTTTTTCTTAACCCTTTGGTCAGCTTCTTTTCCGGCGTTTTTTTTGTTATCTCGGAGAAATCCGCAACCGTAATCGTCCTTCTTGAGGGAGTATACGGCCTGAATGTTTTTATAGGCATATTTAAACAATCTCCTTACTTAGACGCGGTTTCGACCGTGTCTATTTTATCGCCTTTTTTCAACGTTACAAGGGCTTTTTTTAAATCGGGTCTTTTGCCCGAAAACCGCCCCATTCTTTTTACTTTGCCGCGAATCGGGCAAGTGGCAATTTTTTCAACGTGAACTTTGAATATGCTTTCCACCGCCGAGCGGATATCGTTTTTAGTCGCTTTTTTTTCAACGACAAAACTATAGCAGTTATCCGCATCTCTTAAGATCATGCTTTTTTCCGTTAAGAGAGGTTTTCTTATTATTTCATATATCTTTGTCATTTTTAATCTCCCTATTTGACCATTTTCTCAAGAGCTTCTTTAGTGAAAATCACTTTACTGCTGTTAAGAACGACATAAGCGTTCAAATCAGAAGGAACCGTTTGCGTCATGCCCGTTATATTTCTGCCGGCCTGTAAAAGTTTCGGCTCGCGATTGGCGACTACAAGCGGTTTTCGTCCCGCGGACAAATTTTTTAAAGCCGCGGCGACTTCTTTAGTTTTCGCTTCCTTAATGTCTAATTTATCAACGATTATAATGCCGTCGTCAAGGAATTTTGCCGATAAAGCATGCGCTAAGGCAAGCCGTTTTTTCGCCGCGGGCAAATCTATTCTAAAAGATCTCGGCGTAGGGCCAAAAGCAACGCCGCCGTGTCTCCAAATAGGAGAGCGCATACTGCCGTGTCTTGCGCGGCCGGTGCCTTTCTGCTTCCACGGTTTTTTGCCGGTACCGGAGACTTCAGCTCTGGTTTTTACGTCGGCGGAACCTGCCCGTTGATTAGACAAATAAGCCGTAATTACTTCATGCAAAAAAGTAGGATTCGGTTTTTTGCCGAACAGATTTTCCGGCAGGCTTACTCTGCCTTGTTCTTTTCCTTTAATATTTAAAAGTTTAGTTTCCATTTTCGGCCTTCCTATTTCTTTTTAGTTGCGGACGCGGACGCTTTTATATTTGCCGTTTTAGAGGCGGAAAGTTTCTGCGATTGCGCCGTCGTCACGCGTTTTTTGGGTTTAGAAGTTTCCAAAACGGACACTATCGTGCCTTTTGCGCCCGGAACGGAACCTTTTAAAAATATAAGGTTATTTTCCGCGTCTATCTTTGCGACTTCTATTTTAGAAATTGTAGCCGTAGTAAAACCGTAATGACCGGCCATTCTCTGCCCGGACAATACTTTTCCCAAAGATCTTCTTGAAGCAAGTCCGCCCGGCGCTCTTTCTCTGTCCGACGCGCCGTGCGAAGCGGGCTGGCCGGCAAAACCGTGCCGTTTCATCGCGCCTGCAAAACCGCGTCCCTTAATTTTACCCTGCACGTCCACATAGTCGCCGGGTTTAAAAATCGCGTTTAAATCAATTATTTGTCCCGTTTCAAAACCTTTAACGTCGGCCAAACGGCATTCTTTGATATATTTAACCGGAGACACGCCCAATTTTTTAAAATTGCCCAGATCCGGTTTATTAAGCTTCTTTTCTTTTTGCTCGCCAAAACCTAAAGCGACGGCATTATATCCGTCTTTTTCTTGAGTTCTGACTCTTACAACTTTACACGGCCCTGCTTTAACTACGGAAACCGCGTTGAGATTGCCTTTATCGTCAAAAACCTGCGTCATTCCCAGTTTCTCGCCTATTACAAAACGCAAAGTTGCGGGAGCGGCTTTGACTGCGGCCGGCGCGGGAGCGGCGGCTGACTGTTGAGTATTTTCTTCTGACATTATTGTTTGCTTTCCTTATTATAGCCCGCATCATAAATATGTTTTATGAAACAATTTACTGCGGCGCTTATTTTTACAAACGCAGAGTTCTCGTGTTTTCTGCGTCCGCCGCTGTTAACGGCGCTTTTTATAAAAACAAAAAAAGCGGCTTCAATATATAAAGAAGCGGCTAATTGCTTTTTATTGCCACATCCACTCCTGCCGGTAAATCAAGTTTCATCAATTCGTCAACTGTTTTGGGTGTGGGGCTTTTTAAATCTATCAAACGTTTATGGATGCGCATTTCAAACTGTTCGCGGGACTTTTTATCCGTATGCGGAGAGCGCAGCACGGTATATTTTTTTATTTTAACCGGCAAAAGCACGGGACCGGATACAATTGCGCCCGTTTTTTTAGCCGTATCAACAATTCTTGCGACAGAATTATCCAGCATCCTGTAATCATAAGAGCGCAGTTTAATGCGGATTCTTTCCTGCCCGCTTAACTTCGCCGTTTTTTTGTCTTGTTTTTCTGCCATTTTTTACTTTCCTAAATAATTATTTTTTCTCTATTTTAGAACTTTGCAATTAAAAAATTTCACAAAAAAGCACAACGCGGACAAACTTTTTTACGTTTTTTTTGTCCTGTAAAAGGCAGTTTGCTTAACATTATTTTTTGCAGGCAAAACTGTTGCTTCTACGACGCGAAAAACAGAGTGAAAAAACTCTCCGTGTTCGCAAGCCTTAGCATCGGCAAACACGGAAAAATTTTCTACAACTCAATACTGCGCTATACTTTACTTTAAATATTATACAAATAATACGCGGACTATGCAAGGATTTTTTAGATAATTTTTTAAAAACCGTTTTTTGCCGTTAAAAAACCAGACCGCGCGGATTGCGCGATTTAAGAAAAGTCTTTCGAATTCAACTCCGGGACTAGGACTCGAACCTAGGCTAAACGCTCCAGAGGCGCTTGTGCTACCATTACACCATCCCGGAAAATCTGTTTTTATATTTTATCATTTTTACAAAAATATTTGTTGCGGCTCTTTTGCTTTCTCTAATGCCGGATTTAATTTCAACGCGCGCTCAATTGTGTATAATATTTATATATGAAATCAGACGACAGAGCAATAGGCATTTTTGATTCCGGACTCGGCGGGCTTACGATTTTAAAAGAAGTCCGCAAAATACTTCCTAAAGAAAATATAATTTATTTCGGAGACACGGCGCACGTGCCTTACGGATCAAAATCAAAAGAAACCGTAACGACATACTCTTTGGATATAGCGAGTTTTCTTGAAAGCAAAAAAGTTAAAATGATTTTGATAGCTTGCAATACGGCCTCGGCCTTGTCTTTAGAGGCGGTCAAAAAACATATTAAAGTTCCGGTTTTAGGCGTTATAACTCCGGGCGCAAAAAGAGCCGCGGCGGCAAGCAAAAATAAAAAAATTCTCGTCTTAGGCACGGAGTCCACCGTAAAAAGCCAAGCATATCCAAAACATATAAAACAAATTGACAAAACCGTCGACACCGCCCAACGCGCCTGCCCGCTTTTTGTGCCTATTATAGAAGAAGGCCTTCTTGAAGGGAATATAACGGACGCGGCGATAAGACATTATCTTGAACCTGCAAAAATATTCAAAGCGGATACGGTTATTTTAGGCTGCACGCATTATCCCGTAATTAAAAAAAGAATAGCGCGCATATTCGGCAAGAACGTAACTCTCGTGGACTCCGCTCAAGAAATTGCAAAAGAAACCAAATCTCTGCTTACAAAAAACGCTTGTCTTAAAACAAGCGGCAAAGCTAAAGTTCACATTTACGCAAGCGACTCTCCGGACAGATTTGCAAAGCTGTCCGCGCGCATTATCGGCGGCAAAATCCCAAAAGTGCGAATTAAAAAACTTAATATATGATAATTTTTTCCGACGAACGCTTGGCGGCGCTTGGCGCGGTTTGCGGCACGGCTTCAAGGCACGGCGGCAGCGGGCGAAACATAAAAAATTTGAAAAGATTTTTTGACATACTTAATATTGATTTTTCAAATATGCTGCGGCTGAAACAAACGCACGGCGAAAAAATAATCGATATCCTCGCGGAAAAAGATTTTCTTTCTTACAAAAAATCCAAACCGCAGGAAGCAGACGCGTGGCTGCTCGGCAAGGACGGAGCGGGCGTAATAATTCTTACTGCCGATTGCGCGCCGCTTTATGTTTGGGACAACGGGGGAAAGTTCATCGGGCTTGCGCATTGCGGCTGGCGCGGCGTGGTAAGCGGACTGCCGTCTAAACTGGCAAAAAGAATAAAAGAAAAAGCCGGCAATAACGCAAAATTATGCGCTTATATAGGGCCGCATATTAACTCTTGCTGTTTTGAAGTTAAAAACGACGTGGCAAGTATGTTCGGGCAAGAATCGATAATAAAAAGAGACGGCAGAATTTTTGTCGACCTGACAAAAGAAATTACTTGCCAATTAATTTCAAACGGCGTCGGCTTGGGAGATATAAAAAGCGAATGCAAATGCCGCTGCACCTGCTGCGACGCGGAAAACTTCTTTTCTTACCGGCGCGACGGAACAAAAAACGCGCTTATATCTTTTGCGTATAAAGCCGTATAAATTATTTGCGCGCGGTTCAAGACTGGGGTTTTCTAAAGAAAAGACCCCCACCCCCCCACCTCGCGGTGGGGGAAGTTCATGCCATCATAAAGGAATTGCAGTCGAACCGACTACTTCATAGACATATGGACAATATTGAACCTTTGCAAAAGAACATTCACAACTTTTAGTACCAGATCTTACTGTTACTCCTGACGCAAGCTTACAGACCTGTGTAAGCTGGCAAGTTCTCACACATCGTAATTGAAAGACTTTGACACCTTGCATTGCATTCGGTAGCACTAGGAGTAAGAGTAGACGTCGCTATATTAACGATATAATTGAATTTTACCTCATATTCTGGGTCACATGTCCCGGGAGAATCTTTCCAAGCCCCGTTCACACACCTTTGTGTAGTTCGTGCAGTACAGTTACCGCATCTTTCGTATCCTTGTGTTGACCCATTGACACATTGGTTGCATTCTATACATACACTAGGACATCCAGATATATCGGAATATGTCTTACATCCAGCAGAACAAGATGATACGGCGGGACATGCAGCGCATGACTTGCCGGTATAATAATATCCGCTCTTACACTGGCAGTTATTATCACAGCCAGCCGTTCCGGCCGTACACACTCCCTCTCCCGCGCAGCTCCCGCTCCATACTACGTCCTTCCATTTTCCTGTTGCACTATTACACTCTGTCGTCCCGCTCTCCTTCCCGCACTTATTTCCGCAGTCTCTTGTAACCTCCGGTTTCTCCCCCGTACACTCTTTTGTTATTGCCGTACATTTGCTTTTATCCCACTCTCCGCATTCTCCTCCCCCGCATGTCGCGCTGCATTTCCTGCTGGCTTCTCCTCCTCCGTAAAGACTGCCGTCTATCTCCTTACACTCTTTACTCGTTTCCTGTGTCTGCGTAGGACTGCTGCATGTTCCTTCCCATCCGCTCCCATCCTCATTACACGTTTGCGTTCCGCATCCAGACCCACAAGTTCTTGTCCCATTTGGCGTACATACTTGTGCAGTACATCCGCTCTCCGTACAGTTCGCCGCTCCCCCGCATGAATTTCTACATTGCAGACTCTTTCTCCCGTAATATCCGCTCGGACATCCTCCCCCATCATATGTTCCCGCTCCATACGGCGCCCAACAACTTCCCCTCCATCCTCCGCTCTCCCATTCCCCGCTCTTTATATTACACTCCACACTCCTTGTCTGCGTGCCGCATCCGCTGGCGCATGACTGACTGCTTGACGGCTTCTTCTTCAAGTCGCAATCCCTTGCATTACATACTCTTCCTCCTTCTTCTACCAATTCCCCTAAACTCTCGCATATATCCCCGCTGCACCCTATCTTACTATCTTCATATCCCGTAGAAAACGTGAACTTATCCTTATATTGCGCTGTTAAACACTTCTCTTCATCATTCATTACTAATTTGTAATCTCCTATTTCTATTATGCGCTTGTCAGACCCGTTTATCTTCTCTTTACTCTTCTTCTGCGTCAGTTGTCCCATATTCTCAAAACTAGCGTAATAATCCCTGCTGACTATATACCTGCCCGCCTGCTTCGTCTTTACTATCTCAAGCAAGTTCACCGCTTCTACCGCTCTTGCTTTTAATACGCTCTTTGTATACAGCGGATACGCTATTGCCGCTACTACCGCCGCTATCAATACCGCTACCAGTATTTCAGTAAGCGTAAATCCTTCCTTGTTCTTTCCACCCTTTCTTATCCTTTCCTTATTCATAATATCTCCTCCTGTTTAACTTCTTTAATTCAGATACGTTTCATTTATGTTTACAAATACAAATCTTTTATTACTACATACAATTAATAATTCTATTTCAATACTATGCATTAAACTTATATGCTTACTGCGATTAATCATTTTTATTCAATTTTATTTTATCTGTATAAATTAAGCGCCCTATTTTTAACAAAAAAAGACGCAGTCTTCTCAGACCGCGTCTATAAATCTATCTCCCCTTACCCTAACTTCTTCCCTTCTTATACAATAACTCTATAACCTAAGATATACCCCCCCCCCCCCCCACAGGTGGCCGCCTTTTCTTCTCTTTTTATCTCTTCTTTCTTTATCTTTTTCATATCTTCTTCCTCATTATTTTTCATTTTTTGCTTGCTCTTCTTCTTTTTTCTCTTTTCTTTCTTTTCCTCTTTCCCTTCTTTTTTTCCACAACTCATTTTTTCTCTTATTATTTATATACTATTTTATATTCTCCTGTCAAGCTATTTTTAGATATCTATCATTTAAAAATCAAAAGCGAACGCTTGATAAAGGGATGCTTTAAGTAAAAAGGGAGGTTTAAAGTATGAGGCAATTACATAAAAGATATGTCAGCGAGCAGGTAAAAGAGTTATTAGGAAGAGATGCGGGCGCATAAAGTTGAAAACAAACGGATTATCCCCTTATGAAGAGGTGCAGATAAGGACATACAGACTAAACAAAAAAATGAGCGAACTGAAGTTTTGAAAAGATAAGAAGCTATTAGATGTAAAAAATATTAAAAACAAAGATTTAACAAAAGATCAAGAGGAATGTTAAAACAGCATTTTATATTTTAATATATCGGAGATTATATTATTTTTATCTTTTCTACAAAATTTCCCCATGAAACGGCGGTGCCGCCGCCTTGTGCGAAATCAGCTTTGCCGCCGCCGCGTCCGTCTATTGCAGCCGCTATTCTTTTGCAAATTTCGCCGGCATTTGGGCCGCCCGCAAAGCTTTTTACCACAAAAGATTTTTTGCCTTCTTTATCGGTTGACACTATTATAACTTTTCCCGAATTTTTTGCGGACATATTATCGGCAAGACTTCGAAGTTCTTTTATATCGGTTTCTCCCGCGTTAAATAAAATGGCGGCAATATTATTTTTAAGAGTTATTTCCTCGCGGGGCGGCGTTTGCATTGCAGAGCCGCTTAAAAGTTTACGGCGCAAATCCGCAATTTCTCCGCGCAAATCTTTTTCCGTTTTAATCATCGATTCTATTTTATGGTCCAACTCCTGCGCGGAAGTATTTAAAAGTTTGCTTACAAACAATGCTTTATCGGAAGTTTCTTTCAAATAATCAATCGCGCTTAAGCCGGAGACAGCCTCTATACGGCGAACGCCGGCGCAAACCGCGCTGTCTTTAAGCAATCTTATAACCATAATCTCGCCCGTATTCTTAACGTGCGTGCCGCCGCAAAGTTCAAGACTTATTCTATTAAGCGGATCTTTAAAGCCGTCTCTTGCGATAATTACAAAACGCGCAGGGTCGGAATATTTCTCGCCGAGCAAAATGGTCGCGTTTAATTCTTGCGTGTCTTTTAGCGGACGCGCCTGCGTTTCTACCTTTAAATTAGCGGCAACGATATCGTCGGCGACATTCCAAACTTCCGCCATTTGCTCCGGCGTCGGAGTTGAAGAAACCGTATAATCAAATCTTAACTTTTGAGGGGAAACAAAAGATCCCGCCTGCCGCACGTTTTCGCCTAGAATTTTTTTTAAAGCGGCATTAATAACGTGAATTGCGCTGTGGTTTGAAGAGGTGCGAAGTCTTGTTGGAACGTCAACTTTAGCCGTTAATTTTTGCCCGACTTTAATATTGCATTTTATTATCGCGACTTTGTGCAGAAAAAGTTTTTCAAGCGGGCGCTGCGTGTCAAGCACGCGCAAAATTACTTCGCCGTTTTTCTCCATAAGGCCGACATCGCCCACTTGCCCGCCTGATTCGGCATAAAAAGGCGTTTTATCAAGAACGACAAAACCTTCTTCGCTCAAAACGTCAACCGTTTTGTATTTTTTATCAAGCAAAGCAATCACGACGGCTTCTTCCTCCAGATTTTCGTAGCCCGTAAAAACCGTAGCTTTATTCTTGCCTTCAAGCTCCTGCAAAGCTATAACTTTTTCCTTTTCAAATTCGTCCGCAGCCGCTTTTGAAGTCTTTTTCGCTTCTTCCTGCGCGGCATAAAAACTTTTTTCATCAATTTCAATATTTTTTTCGGATAATATTTCTTTAGTTAATTCAAAAGGAAATCCGTAAGTTTCGTATAACCTAAAAACTTCCGCGCCGGATATTTTAGACGGTTTGTGTTTTATTAATTCCTGCAATTTCTGCTCGCCGTCGCTAAGCGTTCTGAAAAACGCCGCGCCTTCAGTCTTTAAAGTATTACTTATGTGCAAAACATTATTAGAAAGATCCGGATAAATATCTTTATAAATGCCGATTACCGAAGGGATAAGCTCATACATAAAAGGCCTGTCTCTGCCCGAGAGTTTCCCATAGCGCGCGGCTCTCCTTATAAGACGGCGCAATATATATCCTCGTCCTTCGTTGGAAGGCAAAACTCCTTCGGATATCAAAAAAGCCGCGGCGCGAACATGATCGGCAATAATGCGAAGGGCGCTTGTTTCAAGCGGGGTTTCTCCTTTTATATCGAGTATTTTTTTTGCATTTTCTATAATAGGCAAAAACAAATCCGTGTCATAGGGACTATCAACGTTTTGCATAATCATACAAAGGCGTTCAAGCCCCATGCCGGTATCGATATTTTTTTGCGGCAGCGGCTCGAGCGCGCCGTTTTCAAGACGGTTAAACTGCGTAAAAACCAAATTCCAAATTTCAACGTAACGCCCGCAATCGCAGGTAATAATTTTATCTTTGCATTCGCAACAGCCTTTATCCCCGCCAAAATCATAATAAATCTCCGAACACGGTCCGCACGGGCCTGTCGGTCCCATAGTCCAAAAATTATCTTTCTCCGCAAGTTCAAAAATACGCTCTTTCGAAACAAGCCTTGACCAAATATCATAGGCTTCTTCGTCGCGGGGCGCAATGCCGCCTTTATAAATGCTGACGTAGAGCCGGTTTTTATCTATGCCTAAAACATTCGTCAAATAATCCCAAGCCCATTCAACGGCTTCCTCTTTAAAATAATCGCCGAAAGAAAAATTGCCCAGCATTTCAAAAAAAGTCAGATGACGTTTTGTAAATCCGACATTGTCAATATCTGTCGTGCGCAGACATTTTTGGGAAGTGGCCGCGCCTTTTAATTCTTTTTTAAGTCCTAAAAAATTCGCCTTAAACTGAACCATACCGGCCGAGGTAAAAAGCAAAGTCGGATCTCCGCGCGGGATGAGCGGGCTTGAAGGCAGTACCGGCAGGCCTTTATTTTTAAAATAATTTAAAAAACTTTCGCGTATTTTCTGGCTTTTCATATTAAAGATACCTAGTATAGGATTATAAAATATATGATATCATTTATGGTGAAATAATTTCTAACAAGGATGTGCTGATGAAAAGGCTTTTTATAATTAATCCAAAATCCGGCGCAAAAAAGAAATCTAAACGGCTTGAAGAAATAATAAAAAAATATTTCCCGCAGGCGCATATCGCTTTTACCGAACGCAAAAACCACGCCAAAGAACTCGCGCAAAAAGCCGCGGCGGAAATTTATAATCAAGTTATAGTTGCCGGCGGCGACGGCACAATCAACGAAGCCGCGCAGAGTTTGGCCGGAAAGCAAACCGCGCTCGGCGTGATAGCGCTCGGCAGCGGCAACGGCTTTGCTAGGGAAATCGGCGCGCCGCTTGACGATTTTGAAGCCGCATGTAAAAATATTTTGGCGGCGCGAGAAACTTCTTATGATTTGGGTCTTGCCAACGGCGAATATTTTTTAAATCTTGCCGGCTTGGGTTTTGAGGCCGATATAGCCGCGAGTTTTGACGAAATGGGAAAAACCGCCAAGCGCGGCAAATGGCCTTATTTCAAAATCGGCATAAAACATTTTTTCAGCTATAAAGCCCCGCGTGCGCGCGTGGAAATTGACGGCAGTCCGTCGCAAAATATGAATTTGATAACTTTAGTCTTCAGCAACGGCCGCCAATATGGCAGCGGTTTTAAAATAGCGCCGCTTGCGAGTTTTGACGACGGTTTGCTTGATATGGTCGTTGTGGAAAAGACGAATATTTTCAAAATACTTGCCGGCCTGCCGAATTTTTTAAAAAAAGATTTAACTCCCGTTGAAATCCGCAAATTCTATAAAATAAAAAAAGCCGTCGTTTATATTGACGGCTCTTTCAACTATCACATAGACGGCGAGCCGCGCCGCGCGAAAGAAAAACTGGAAATATCAATACTGCCTTGTTATATAAAAGTATTGACTGATAATAATTCTATTAAAGATATCCCGCAGAATTCTTGTCTTTTATTCTAAAGCGTAAAAATTAGCTCCGCTTCCTGTGTCGGTAAGCCGCCCGCCGAGCAGTTTACATATTTTATCTTGGGCGCTGTCTATATCCGCCCAGCAGCCAAGTCCTTTCTGACCATTAATATAGCCGTAACTGTAACGCAAATACGGATGATTATCTCGCACGGCTTGTATCCAGCCTCCATAACTATTTAAAATCCGAAATGTCCAGCCGTCTATTATTTTACAATCGGCGGCTT
>JAIRMX010000107.1 GCA_031258375.1 Elusimicrobiota bacterium
ACCGGCGTGCGCGGCAAGGCCTGTTATATCGACGTCAATTACAACCGCTTTAGGCGCGTTTACCGTAAGAGTATTATTATCGTCGGTATCTAAAATTAAACCTTCGCGTCCTTTAAGCTTTTTTTCGTCCAAACCTTTTGCGCCGTACATGCCGCTTTCTTCGCAAAGCGTAAAAAGGACTTCAATAGGAGGATGGCTGATTTTATTTTCTTTGAGAGTTTTTAGAACTTCCAAGATGATGGCGATGCCGGCTCTGTCGTCCGCGCTTAAAATCGTAGAGCCGTCCGAAGTTACTTTGCCGTTTTTAACAATCGGTTTAACGCCTTTGCACGGCTTAACGCTGTCCAAATGCGCGATTAAAACAAACGGAGCGGACTTTATATCGCCGCCGAAAGAAGCAATAACGTTTCCTTTCGCGTTAGTCTTAAAAGTTTTGCCGGCATTGTCCGTTTTTATAATGCCGCCGAGTTCTTTTAATTTCTTTTCCGCAAGCAGCTGCATCGCAAGCTCTTCAAAAGAAGGCGCTTCGACTTTGGCAAGCTCTATGAAAGTATCCAGCATTCTTTTATAATTTATTTTCATTTACTTTCCTCCCGCGTCAATAATGCGCTAAATACATTATAACACGCATTAAGTTTTTTTGTAAACTATATATATGAAAAGATTGCCGGTTTTGCCGTTGATTTTACTTTGCGCATGCGGCGGATATAAAAAAACCGTTATTACTTTGCCCGACGGTTTTAAAGTTAAAGCCGAAATTGCCGATACGCCGCAAAAGGCCGAAAAAGGTTTGATGTTTCGCGATGTTTTGGCAGACAGCGGAGGCATGCTTTTTATATTTGAGGAAGACGCTCCGCGCGTTTTTTGGATGAAGAATACCTTTATAGACCTTGATATAATTTTCATAAATTCCGATAATACGGTGTATTATGCGGCAGAGAACGTGCCGCGTTCGTATTCTTACACGCCGGATCATCAGGTCGCTTATATTCACGGCTACGGGAAGTACGTGCTCGAGCTGGCGGCCGGCAGCGCGAGAAAACACAATATCAAAAAAAATTCGTTGATAAAATTCGATTTAAAATGAAAAAATTTCTTGCATTAATTCTTTTCTTTTTAACTTTTATTCTCAAAGCGGCGGCGCAAGAGAGTATCGATTACGCCGCGCTTAACCAAACGGTTAAAGAACATCTTATTAACCTCATCAATATAAATACCGCCCAACCCGAGCCGGAAGAAATATACGCCGCCCGTTATATATATAAAGTGCTTAATAAAAACAAAATAAACTGGGATATTTACCGCACCGAGAAACCGCGCGCCAATCTTATAGCCGTATTAAAAGCCGATAAATCCGCCGCTGAAAAGAACCCGCAGGAAGCGCTTATAGTTACGGCGCATCTTGATACGTCCGACGTTCAGGGTTCTTTTTGGACTATACCGCCCACAAAAGCTATGCTTAAAGACGGACGTATTTACGGGCTTGGTTCCACCGACGCGAAAAATTACGCGGCCGTAAACCTAACGATACTTACGTGGCTCAAGCAAAATAATATAAAACTTAACCGCGATATAATCTTTTTGTTTACGGCCGACGAAGAAAACGGCAGCGACAAAGGCATAAAATTTTTATACGACAAATACCCCAAAAAAATTAAGGCGGGCTTCGCCATAAACGAAGGCGGCGGAATTATACGAAACGGCGGAAAAGAAATAATGTTTGTAGAGGCCGCTTCAAAAATGTATATGGATATACTTTTAACCGCTTACGGCGAAGGCTCTCACTCCGCTACTCCCGGCCAGTCAAACGCGATATATAAACTTTCTCAGGCATTATCTAAAATAGAAGCTTATAAACTTCCGCTGCATATTACGCCCTTTACCGTTAATTTTCTAAAGCAAATATATCCGCTGCAGGACGAAGACGCAAAAACGACTATATCCATATTTTTAAACTCAAAAGATGACGACCAACGCAGGCAGGCCGCGCGCATTATAAGCGAAGACCCGTTTTTTAAAACTCAGCTTACCGATACTATTTCGCCGACGATAATAAATTCCGGCGCGGAGGCCAACGTAGTCGCGCCGGAAGCTTACGCCACGCTTAACTGCCGTCTTTTGCCGGACAGCGTTCCGCATAATTTCTTTGCGGGTTTGGCTTCTTTATTTGAAAATGACGACGGTATAAAACTTACGATTCTCGAACAGCCGCAGTTTCCTTTTCCCCAGCCGGACCCTTATAATAATAACGCTTTGTTTAGAGCCATAGAAAACGCGGTTTGGCAAACTATTTCCGAAGACACGCTTACCGTCGCCGGTTTAAGCCCCGCTTCAAGCGAAAGCGAATTTTTAAGAAGGCATAACGTAATAACGTACGGCATAGGCCCGAGAATGGAAAAAGACGGCGGAGGGCCGCATCAGGCCGACGAAAATATCTCTGAAGAAAGTTTATTTGAACAGTTGAAACTGACGCTGGCCATAATACTTAACTTCGCGCGGATTAAAGAAGAAGATATTGCCGAAGCGCAAAAAAATCAAGAATAAATTAAGTCTCCGCGCCGCCCGGTTGCTGCGCAGCGTTAATGTCGGGTTGTACGGGCGATATGTCGATATATTCGTCCGCTCCGGCAGGATTGCCGTTTTTGATTTCCGCGCCCAACAAATGACCTATATTTCCCAAAGTGTTTTTTAGCAGATTAGACGCGGGATTGTTGAGCACGCTTTGCTTCAATAAAGAAGCCGTGCTTGAAAGCATGCTCATGCTTCCTTTCGGTTCTTCCAGCGTGCCTCCGATTTTCAGCGCAATAGGCATAATGCCGCTTGCGGAAACGTTGCCCGGCGCGGCATTTACCGTCATAGCGATTTTCCTGTTGTCAAAATTAATATCGCCTTTAACTGCAAAGGAAAGTTTGTCCGACTGAAAATGGAGACGTTTGACAACGCTTTTTCCTCCGCCGAAATTCAGCGAAGTGGAAAAGCGGTCGTAATTCAGCTCGCCGGAAAGTTTGCTCGGCTTGTCTTCAAGTTCGTCGCCGCTATCTTTGACGCCGCCGCTTACGCTTGAACCTATGGCGTTAAGCACGCTTAGCACGTCCAAAGTATTTATAACTTTGCTTACGACGCTCAGCGACATAAACAAAACTTTTGTAAGAGCATTGGCATCGGTGAGTTTATACAAATCCTTAATTTTACCTTTTGAAGCGACGAGGTTCAAAGAGCCGCCGGTTTTGTTAAGCCGCGGCGTAATGCCGCGGACATCGGCTTTGAAAACTATATCCGAACCGCTCAAAAAAGGCGCGTCGAGTTTTTTCACCGAAACGTCGGCTTTAACGTTAAGCGGCGGCAGGGGCCATTTTGTCAAAACGGAATTTTTATCGGCTTGCTCCTGCGCGCGGCCAGCTTGCGCCGCGGCGTTTTGGGCGTAATCCGTTTTGAGGGCAAGTTTGTCGGCTTTGAAAAATAAATTTAAATCGGCTTCTTCGCCGCTGTCCAAATAATAGGCGTTAAAAGCAAGCGGATTTCCGTTAAGTTTGCCCGTAAAAGAAGGTATTTTTATATCTTTAACGCCGTTTAATACGGCCTCAAAATTAAGTTCGGTAAGATTTCCGACTTGCGCTATAAATGCGCCGGCGTTTTCAAGCCGCGCGTTTGCATTTATTTGCGCATCGGTAATATTCGCATTTGCCGAAAACGCTCCAAAAGGCTTATAATTTAAAAGCGCGGGCGCGGCCTGAGCCAAAGGTTCAAGCGCGATATTTGCCGCGGCGGAAATATTATACTCCGCCTTATCTCCTCCGTAATTTATATTGCCGTTTGCATTTATCCGCGATGAAAGCAAATCTAAATTAAAATCGTTTATTAGTATCGTATTTTTATTGATATTAAAATTTACTTTTGACGAAGCGGTTATAAGCGCAATAAAAAAATCCGGTAAATTCGTTAAAAATCCAAAAGATTGCGCGCTGATATTTCGCGCGCTTAACGCAAAGCTGACTTGCGGGGATTGGAAATCTAGGGCTTTGCCGTTTAAAGTTAAAATAAAATCGCTTTGCGGATGACGCAGAACAAAAAAATTCAATTCCGCCCGCGCCGAAGGCAAATCCAAATTTTGCAAATTTGGATATAAGGTAAGAGCCAGCGGGATATTGTCAAATTTTATTTTTCTATTTATATCGGCCGCAACGTTTGCGTTAAGGCTTGCGCGAAATTGTTTGTCTAATGAAAAATTATGAACGTCTAAAAAAAATTTATTGGCTTTAACGTTTATGTTTTGGGTTTTGTCAAAATAATTTACGGCGGAATTTTGTATTTGCAGCGTTTTAATAAAAAACTTGGGTAGGTACGCGGCTGCGTTTTCGTCAGATGGTTGGTTTTGGGCGTTATTGGAAAATAACTTGTCGAAATTGAAACCGCCGTCTTGATTTTTTACGATTTGCAAAACAAGGCCTTCCGCCAAAACCGCGTTTGAATAAATCTCCCCTTTAAGCAAATGCCGCGGCGAAATTTCGATATTGAGTTTCTCGATATTTAGAAGCGGGGTCTTGCCGTCGGATAAATTAATGCCGCGCGCGTAAAGGCCGCGCAAGCCGCCGCGCAAAGAAATTATTTCAAGCCGCATGCCGCTTGCGTCCAAAACGCTTTGCGCGATTTTATTTTTTACAAAATCAAGCGGGAGAACGTATTTTAAAGCCATGTCCAAAACAAATAAAAGCGATATTAAAAATAAAAAGCAGCAAATAATTATTCTTGCAATCAGTTTTTTGGCATTAATTTTTTTGGAAACGAGTTTATTGGCGGTCATATAAACATTTTAGCTTTTCTCCGCGGTATTGTCATAGTTAAATAAACAAAAATTTGCTAATAAAATGAGAATTAGCTAATATATTAAAAAGGAGACAGGCTTTATAACCTTATTCGTTATAATGCTTATTAAATAAAAAAATGAACATAATAAAAAATATAAGCGTTCTCGGCGATTCCATATTAAAGGGCGTTATTATAGACGAACTTTCCGGCAAATATAAATTTTTAAAAGAAAGCGCGGCAAGTTTGTTTAGCAAAACAAATAATGTTAAAGTAATAAATCACTCCAAATTCGGCTGCACTACAGAAAAAGCTTTGCGCAATCTTCCCGCCGTTTTGGAAAAAGCCGTTTCTTCCGATATTATATTGTTGGAACTGGGCGGCAACGACTGCGATTTTAACTGGGAAGAAGTCTGCAAAAACCCCGCGGCCGAGCATAAGCCGCACGTTATGTTTGAAGATTTCAAAAGGAATATAGCTTTAATCATAGAGAAGATTTTAGACGCGAAAAAACGCCCCGTAATAATGACTCTGCCGCCAATAGACTCTGAGAAATATTTTAACTGGATAACGGGAAACTGCAGAGAAAAGGCAAAGAGGCTTCTTTCTTTTATGGGGGAAAAAAGCTTAATATACAGACATCAGGAGCTGTATGCGTCCGCTTTAGAAAAAATGGCTTTCAAATATAATCTTTACATAGTAAACGTAAGAGAAGCTCTTTTATCCATTCCTATGTACAGCGGTTATCTTTGCTTGGACGGCATTCATCTTAACGAGAAAGGGCAAAACTTTATAAAGCAAGTGTTTGATTCCGCTTACAGAAAATATACCTTGGGTTTAAGTTAATCCTTTTTTGTTTTGCCGTTTTTTTAATACTTTAACGCCATTCCAATTGAAGAAATTTAGCGGCAAGAGTAATTAAAAAACTTTTCGTGATTTGTTTTTGCTATCGCTCTTCCAAACAATTTCCCAAATACGCGGGGCACTCGACAAAAAATCCGAGCGAGTTACAAATACTTTGGTCGCCGTCTTTTGCGATATAACAACGTATTTTTGGCTGGCGGTATACAAGACTATAATTGTATTTTGCGCTGCTCATTCTTGTAACATCAATAGTGGCCATAAATAAACTATATCTAAAGTATTTTGTTTCTACATTACTATCGTTTACTCTCTTGCCCGGTATTGCGATATCCAAATTATCAAATGATTGCGAAAAATAAGTGCTATCCCCGCTCAGAAGCTGGTAAAACCTCTGAGCATTTATTAAACTTCTTAAGTTCAACAAAGCTTCTGAAGCTCTTGTTTTTTCCGTCGCAAGTTGATATCGCGCAAGCGCAATAGCGGCGAGTATGCCAATTATAATGACAACGACGAGAAGTTCAATTAAAGTAAAACCCTTAATTTTCAGAAGAGAATGCGGGGGGGGGGGGGGGTATACTGATGAGTTTTAGATGCGAAATCCCGCGCGGGGTTCGCTTCCGAATTTACAACGATTTTAAT
>JAIRMX010000190.1 GCA_031258375.1 Elusimicrobiota bacterium
TGTTAGAACTGCCTTTAAATCTCTCTTCCGACTTATATTTAGTTCCCCGATTACAACACTCGGGGACAAGCTTTACGAAAGAGAGAAAAAAGCATAAGTTTTTTCCTCTCCCTATAAGATGGGAGAGGAGGCGAGTAAAGCGCGCAGAGCCTGTCCCCGAAATTTGTAATCGGGGATGAGGGTGGTTAAAAATAAAATCAGAAATTAATTTATAGACAGACAGACAGACAGACAGACAGACAGACAGACAGACAGACTATATCACTCTTAACTGCGTTTTTGTTTTTCATATAAAGAATTTTGTTTGTTAAAAACATAGCTGTAAACCAACTATTATAAATTATAATGATTATTATATCAAAAATCTTGATTATATTTTTTTTCTCTGTTTAGCGAAGTTTATGAACAAGCAAGCGTCGCAAACGCAGTCAAGTCCCTTTATACGATTTTTAATTCGAACTGTTTGCGAAATTGAGCCATATGTTGTTTCCTGAACAAATAACTGCTAAACTATAAATATGAATAAATTTGTTTTTGTTTTGCTTGCGATTCTAATCCTTTGCTCTTGTAATGACGACAAAGCCGAAGCGCCCAAAGAAATTTTCCCGACGGATACTTTGGCCGCGGTGGCAGGAGTGCCGATAACTCAGAGAGAATTTGACGAAGCTACAGAAGAATTAGACAAGGAATTTAAAGATTTTATCGCAACCGCCGCCGGTAAAGAAAATTTTTTAACTTTCTTAATC
Source organism: Elusimicrobiota bacterium (assembly GCA_031258375.1). GTDB lineage: Bacteria > Elusimicrobiota > Elusimicrobia > Elusimicrobiales > Elusimicrobiaceae > Proelusimicrobium. The sequence continues at coordinate 747 of JAIRMX010000190.1, forward strand.
AACGAACGGCTTTTACAGCAAGCGGCCTCGGCAAACGATATCGAGCAAAGCGCGCAATATAAGCAGGAAATGGAAAAATTACAAAAAGAACAGGCTGCGGCTTTTAAAGAATATCAAAGTTATATTTTAAAAAAACTGCTTATTGAAAAATTGCAAAAAGATAATGTTATAAGCGTAAGCGAAGACGAAGTAAAAGCCTATCACCGAAAATATCCGTATCAAATCGCCATATCGCATATTTTGATGTCCGACCCGCAAAAAGCTTCTACGGTAATGCGCGAGATTGCAAACGTGAAATCTTTGGACGGATTTGCGGAATACGTGCGCAAATTTTCTATAGATCCGCTTACAAAAAAAAATAAGGGTCTGCTCCAGCCGTTTATACCCGGAGAATATCTTGCGGAAATAGAAGTGCCGGCTGCCAATACTCCCGCGTTTCAGCCGCAGGGTTTTATCAAAACCCCTTTAGGATTTCATATAATAATGAAAGTGAAGGAAGAAAGTCTTTCTTACAATAACGCAAAAGACAGAATAAGAGAAATTTTGGAGAAACAAAAAATTGACGCTTATCTTGACACCATCAGGCAAAGATACGGCGTGGAGGTAATAAAAAATGAGGCTGAATAAAATTGCGGTATTTTCCGCTATGTTGATAATGGGCGTTGGTTTTTTATGCGCCAAAGTCGTAGATACTACCGTAGCCACCGTAAACAGCGAGGCTATTTTAAGTTCGGAATATGAAAAAAATGAAAAAACCGTACTGGAAGAATATAGGAGAAATGCTCCGAAACTTCTGGAAAATCCGGATAATGCGACCGCGCTGGGCGAAGAAGTTTTAAACCAGATGATAACGGATAAACTTCTGGTACAGGCCGCAAAAAACGAAAAAATCAAAGTAAAAGACAGCGAGCTTGCCGAAACGATTAATAGTATCAAAGCCCGTTTTTCAAAAGATAAGGACGGCAGAGATATTACGGATAAAAAACTTATAGAAAAGAATTTTAACGACGAGCTTAAAAAAGAGGGCATTACTTACAAACAGTTTGAAAACAGAATACGCGATCAAATTGCGGTGCGCAAACTCATAGATACCGTGGTAAGGGCAAAAGCCGTTGCTCCCTCCAAAGAGGATATTAAGAAGCTTTACGATAATATCCAGTTGATACTGAAAGGAGATAAGCAAAAAGTCGAAAAGCTGCCCAAAGAAGAAGTTCAAATTGCCGTTCCGCTGGCCGCAAAATTGAATCAGCTTACGGCCGAGCAGGTCAAGATTTCTCCCATATTTATAAAATCCGACGCTTCTTTGTCCGAACCCGCGCTTAAAGACAAAGAAAAACTTCTAAAAAATGTCAAAAGAGATATTGAAAAAGAAAAAATTACTTTCCTTGAAGCGATTGAAAAATACTCCGACGATAAATCGCCGCTTGCAACCGGAGGAGAAGTCGTTTTGGTGCGCGGCGTAATGCCCGAAGATTTTGACAACAAAGTTTTTGGCGTTGCCGTAGGCAAAATAAGCGAGCCTATTAAAACCGAACAAGGTTTTTATCTTATAAGAGTAAACGCTAAAACGGCCAAAAAAGATATTACTCTGGCTATGATAGAAAATGATTTGGGGCAATATTTGGCGTCCGTGAATATGCAAAAAGCCACCAATGATTATCTGCAGTCTCTTAAAGATAAATCCGATATAAAAGTGATGAAGGAATTTAAATATTTAAATCCCGCTTCCGCGCCAAAGGCGGCGGCCGCTAAACCCGAAGCGGAGAAAAAAGAAGCGGCTAAGAAATAAATTCGCTTTATAAAAAGGCGGGCATTTATTCCCGCCTTTTTTATTTTATGAAACGCATTATTATTACGGCTGGAGATCCGCTTGGAATAGGTCCGGAAGTAACCGTTAAAGCGCTCAAAGAACTGCGAAATAAAAATGTAAAAATAACGGTTATCGGGGACAAAGCCTCTCTTCTTGCCGCCGGCTGGCAAGGCGGGCTTGGAGCTTTAATTGCAATAAAATCAAAATATTCAAAACCTAAGCGGCATGATTACGGCAAGTGGGGGGGAGACATTTCTTTTAAAGCGTTAAAGCTGGCCGTTGATATGATGCTGAGAGGAGACGCCGCCGCGCTTGTTACGGCCCCGATATCAAAGAAAGCGTGGAGTACGGCGGGTATAAAATTTACCGGACACACGGAAGTCCTCAGACGTTACGCTTCAAAAGACGGAGGCGCGCTGATGATGTTTACCGACGGTAAAATCAATTGCGCGCTTGTAAGCGAACATTATGCTATAAAAGATTTAAGCAAAATAATTACAAAAGAGAGAATTAAAAACAGCGCGAAAATTTTTGCCGAAATGATCGGCAAAAAAACAGAAATCGCAATAAGCGCGCTTAATCCTCATTGCGGGGACGGCGGCAAAATCGGCGGCGAAGAAATTACGACGATAATTCCGGCCCTAAAAGAACTTAAAAAAGAAGGTTTTAACATAAGCGGTCCTTACCCAATTGACGCGCTTTGGCAAAAAATTTCTTCCGGTAAATTATGCAACGCGCTTTTTATGTATCACGACGCCGCCATATGCGGCCTTAAACTTGCCGCAAAAAAACCTATAGTTCATATCACCGCCGGCCTTAAATTTTTGCGCGTTTCCCCGACGCACGGAACGGCTTTTGATATTGCGGGCAAAAACATTGCCGACGCATCCTCTATGCTTGCGGCGATACGATACGCTACTTCAAAGATTTAATAAATGCTTGAGGCTAAGCGATATTTATTTCTTTTTACATTCCAGCAAAGGATACTCGCAGCTGCCTATATTCTTATGGCTTTTTACTATTGTAAGTCCCGCTTTTTTGACGCAGAGAGACATCTCGCTTTCGTTATACATTTTGCTGTTTCCGTTAGCTATGGCGGTGAAATATAAAGACGTATGGGTAAGGGATAATTTGGCGGCCTCAAATCTTTGATTGTCCCAAAAAGGCTCAAGTATATACAGGCGGCAGTCTCCGTGCATAACAGCTTTTGCTTTTTTTAGAATAGATATTATTTCTTCTATGGAAAAGCAGTCTAAAAACTGGCTCATTAAAATAGCGTCGGGTTTATCTGGAAATTTTGTTTCCTCTTTTAAAACGTCCACGGGACAAAAAGTGCAATATTTGTCGTACCCTTTTGCTTTCATATTTCTTTTTGCTCTCTCAAGCTGTTTAGGCAAATCCAAAAGGAACATTTCCCCTTTAAAGCCTGAATCTATAAAAGCCGCTTCAAACTTGCCCGTATTGCAGCCTACGTCAAAAACTCTTTTAGGGCTTTTTGAGATAATAATTTTAATCACGTCGTCAAAAGCATTATCGGAATAAAAGTGATCAAAAGCGAACCAGCTTCTCTGTACTTTTTCAGGCAGATTGGAGAGGGCTTCATATACGGTCGGCCAATCGCCAAATACCTTAAGACCCTGAGGTTTAGAGGTTTCGAAAGATTCTTTTAAGTAATATGCGCCCTGATAACAGACGTCGTTGACAAAATTCATATTAACCTGCGTCATAGCGTCGTACAAAAAGCATTGCGCTGTTTTTGTGGTTTTATAACGGTTTTTATGAAGCTCAAAAATATCGGTGAATAATCCCACCTCAAGAAGCGTGGTCACGATATAGTGGTTTTGCCGGCATTTGTTTTTTATTTCCTCTAAGGTTAATCCTTGCGGCGCGGCGTCATCTACCGCCTTTAGAATACCAAAAGCCAGCATAGCCCTTACAGCCTGAAAAGTAAGCGGCGCAAAAGCAATGCGCTGGGCTAAAGATTTTGCATCCGCCATATTTATTTTTTTAGACATATGGAACTCCGTTAATTTACCAGTCTTTCTTTTTGCCGAAATTCGTCGTAGGTATTTCCGAGCCGAATGTAATTGAGCGCGGAACTTCATGCACAGTTAAGTTATTTTTCATAAAAGCGCGCAGACTGTAGGATATTTCGTCGGCCGTAATACCTTCTTTTAGAACAATGAAGGCTTTAAGCCTTTCTCCCTCTTCGGGGCGCATAAGGCGCACGGAAACTTCCGACACGGCGGGATGTTTTTTTAGAATGGCTTCAACTTTGCCCGGAAAGACATTTATACCCGCCACCTGCACGGCGTTATCCTTGCGACCCGCGAGCTTAAAAGTTCCACCGCTTTGCATATTAAGGATATCGGGAATATTCACCTGCAGTTCTGTTGTTTTACGCGAGATTCCCTCAAGCTTATCGTTATTTACAATACCGTCCCAAAAAGGCAGAAGGCAAAAAGGAGCAAAAGCCTTTTCACGCCAGCCTATGGCTCCGCTTTCGCAAGCTCCGTAAATTTCTATTAAACGCTTTACTTTACTCTCATAAAGTTTTTCTATAAGTTCATCGGGACACGGCGCGGTAGAAGTCAAAACGGTAATGCCGTCCGGAAATATAAAATTCATAAAAACAAGTTGTTTTAAGAACATAGGAAAAGCTATAAGCAAATCTCCATTTTGTAATAATTTGCTCCAGCTAAAAACGGGAAGCGGCGGCTTCACTTCAACAGGCACGCCGAGCAGTTTAGGTATTTGCAGGCCGAAAATAAATCCGTAAGAATGCGAAGAAGGAACCGTGCAAATGACGCGCTTTATATTTTTAAAGAGAAAAGAAAGGCCTTCGGCTTCTTCCCTAATCATGTTTTGTTTGTGCAGGCAATTTTTCACCGAGCCGGTTGAACCCGAAGTAAAAAAATTTATTATTCTATTTTTCTCAAAATTTTCAAAAGCGTCTTTTGTTATATCCGGCGGGATCTCTTTTATATCTTTTGCCTCCGCGCAAAACAAATTTGTGAGGCCGGAGGCTATTTTAAGCCGCAGAGGAAAATCAGCCTGCTTAAAAATATCGTTTGCGTCGGGATTTTCAAAAACGTCCATAATATTATGCCCGACTCTCGCCAATTCCGTTTTTATAAAATCCGCCGCTATACGTTTGACTTCTTCGTAAGTCAACATAGGTTCGGCTTCATACGCGAGTTTGAACGCGGCGGCAGAAGGATTTAACGGCTCGGCTGCCGTTTCAAGTTCGCTTATCTCAAAGCGGCCGTGATTGGAGAGTAATAGAAAAGCGGCCCCCTGCGACAGCTCCTTATTTTTAAACGTCTCGAAAACTACGGGATTTGTTTTTAAAACCTTTTCTATAACATTGTGTATTTCATCCACGGCTCCTATAAGCACTTTGGAAGCCATACCGCTTTTAAGCCACGTTTTTGCGGCAAGAATTGCGCTTTCAAAAGAAGTTTCTAAATTGCTTACGGTGAGCGCGGGTCCTTTTATATTGAGAAGTATTGAAACGGACGTTAAAGCCGAGTTATGCACCGAAGAGGAAAAAGCTAAAGCAGAAGCGCATTCGTCGCCGTCGTCAATAATAGAATTCATGAAATCGCAAGTTTTTGCAACCGGGCCGTAGCCCGTCGAGATTATAAGCGCGATATCGGTTTTTTCCGATTTTAAATCAATACAGGCCTTATTAAGACACATTGCGGCGGCTTTAAGCGCGAGCTTTGTAAAAATATCCATGCGTCTTAAGTCTTTGGCTTGGAAATATTTATCAAGTCCCGATATTTCCGAAGTAAAATAGGCGGAATTAATATAAATTTTATCCATCTTCATACCTCGCGCAGCCCAAAGCGATAACGGAATTACAACCGCCGAAAGATAAAGAATCTGACAGCGCAATTTTTTTGTCTTTTGATATTTTGGTATTTTCCGTTACGGGTTTGATATTAAGGGCGGGGTCCATAGCTTTAAATCTGGCCGTTTTAGCTATTTCCCCGACGTTTAAACAGATAAGCGACAACACGGCTTCAACGGCGCCAGCCGCGCCCAAAGTATGTCCCGTATGGCTTTTTGAAGCCATTACGGGCACGTCTTTGAGAACTTCGTTAAAAACTTTGGCTTCAGCCGCGTCATTATCCTGAGTGCCGGTGCCGTGCGCGTTTATAAAAGCTATTTCATTTTTTTTAATGCCGGCATTTTTCATTGCCATATTTAAAGCTCTTTTAAGACCTATTCCGTTAGGATCCGGCGCGGTAGGGTGGTATGCGTCCGCGCAGGTTCCATATCCAAGAATATAGCCTTTGGCATCGGTTTTTCTTTCTTTTAAGAATTTAGGCGATTGTAAAATTAATACTCCCGCTCCCTCGCCCAGATTTATGCCTTTTCTGTCCAAAGAGAAGGGCATGCAAGGCTCGGAGGAAGCAATCATAAGGCGTATAAAACCGATAAAAGGAATTAAATTGATTTCGTCGGTAGCGCAGGCTATGACAACGTCGCATAAATCCCGCTCTATGCATTGAGCGGCTATGCCTACCGCGTCCGTCCCCGAGGCGCAGGCGGTCGTAATTGTCATCTGCGGGCCTTGAACGCCGTAATATTTTTGAAGCGCGCGCGACAAAGGCGTATTTAAATAATAAAGTAAAGGCTCAAAGGAAACTTCTTTGCCGCCGCGCCAATCTTTATAAAAATCAAAGCAGTTGAAGGAAGCGTTAACGGAAGTGCCGGCTATTATTCCTACGCGAACTTTTTTTAAATCCGTCTTTGTAAGCCCGCTTTGCTCCAGAGCTTCTTCAATTGCAAGGCGTAAAAATAAAAAACCGAAGGATTCATCTTTATTTTTGCTTTTAAGTATTTCGGCGGGCGCTTGATACACGGGGTAACTCTTCGAATAAAAACTGTTTAAACGATTTATGGGCAGTGAGGAAGACGCGGCGGAATTAAAAAGATTATTTTTTATTTCCTCCGTATTTCCGCCTAAAGCGCAAATACAGCCTATTCCGCCGACAGGAATTTTCATTTTTTATTTTCGGAACTATCCCTTTACAAATAGCTAATAAAGTATAACGACGATAAAAAGAGAAGTTATACTATATGAATTCCTTTAAATTTAATAAGCAGTTTACCAATGAAATAGCCATTATTAAGTATTTTATCAAATTAAGATATAAACGGACATTCCGTCCTGAATATAGAGCAATAGAAAAGGTTTACCACAGACATACGGCTCCCAGAATGGCGCACTGCAACAACCGTAAGAGTGAATTTCTACGATATTTGAGAAGTCCGAAACAGAGCTTAGAAAGTGATTTTATGCCATTAACCTTGTCTTAATCAGCCGTATGGATTATAACCCAAAAGAGAGATAGGCGTTACATACAAAACGGCGCGGCCTATGTTAAGGCAAAAAAGAAAGAAACACTAAAGGATATACGCGCGAAAGAAGTTGACAGGCGAGCAGTTATTCAATAGATTTTGCAAGACGATACAACAGTCTTACAGACGATTTTACAGGCTGCAACAGACCACAAGAATGTAAACAACTATGTAAAGCTTTCAGTAAATCATCCTGTGAGATAATACCTTTGAGGGGCTGGCAAGACAGCGCGTATTAGGTTAAGTTTTTTAAAAATTTGGTGGTGGAAATAATTAAGTATAGACTTTATTGTTGTAGATAAGTTATAATCTATCCATAAGATGTATTAAAGGATTGTTTATATGGAAGGGCAGGGAAAGCCTGTCCTGAGCTTTAGAGTGGACAACTCTACTGCGCAATGTGAGCCTGTAAACAATCGCTTGTGTAATCTACCCGTGTATGTAACAGTACACGGGTGGGCGGCGATTGCTTGGTTATCACATTGGCTGGGCGCTCGCCGCTTCTTTTTGTTGCGGCTAATAAACAAGAGGAGAACACAAGTAATGAAGTTGATCGCTAAAGTTGTAATGCCGTTATTGGCTGTTGCGTTTTGCCTTATGGCTATAAATGCGCGAGCCGTTGACTTAACTCCGTATGCGTCTGTTAAGGCGGCGTATACGTCAATCCAGAACAAAGACTTTGATTACGACAAATCGTTAAATTCAAAGTTAGCCGTAGGCGTAGGAGCCGATGTCGGAAAAGAGGGCGTATTAAGAGCCGAATTGGAATATTCCGGTACATCCGCTTCTTACTATACTTACACAGGTACTACCGCAAGCGGCGGCACAAACGAAGAAGCGTCAAGCAAAACAGAGAATAAAACCCTGTTGCTAAATGCTTACTTTGATATTAAAACGGGTACGGTCTTTACTCCGTATATAGGCGCAGGATTTGGTATCAATAATTCTTCTTTAGAAACCAATTTCATAAGCGGACGCTATTCGGTTCCCGTATCAATAGTTTCTGGCTGGAAACCTGCGTGGGATATCGGGGCCGGCGTAGGAATTAAGGTAGCAAAGACGCTGACGCTGGATATTGGCTATAGGTACTCCGATTTAGGTACGTTTAAGGGCAGGTACGGTTTATACTATGATGATGGTACCAGTGTTGCGAGAGTAGCCGAAGGCGAAGCTAAATATGCCTTGACTTCCCACGAGGCAGTCCTTGGCGTGAGATATACTTTCTAAGTCTTGAAATCTGAATATCCTGTTTGTGTAAGCGATATAGTCAAGAGCTACGAATAGGAAAAAATAAAGAAAGTTCAACGAGATTAAACTACCCCGTTACCGCAAGGTAACGGGGTAGTTTATTACAGTATTATACAGCCAACGATTTTACTTAAACTGCTTTCAAAGAAATCTTATAAAATTACCCGAATTGCAGTTGTCCCCGGATTTTAGAAAAGACGGATTTTTGCAAATAATCAAAGGAAAAAGGGATTATTTGCAAGACTTAAAGGAACAATTCCGTTTATTTTTTGCGGTTTTCTTCTATATATTTTCTAAGCGTGCCGACGGTTTTGAAAACCTCGCGTCCCTCTTTCATATTTTCTATTACGATATCGTAGTTTTTGCGAAGGATGATAACAAGTTCTATCGCGTCAAGGCTGTCCAAGCCTAATCCTTCAAAAAGAGGAGAATCTTCCCCTAGAGAATTAATGTCGATGCCTTCAAGGCTAAGATTTTTTTTCAACACCGTTTTAACTTCGTCAAGCGTAGTTTGCATCATTTTTACCCTCCCTTAGTCAATATTCCAAATATCATAAAAATTAAAATACTGGTAAGGATATTCTTTACAGAAATTTTCAAAAGCCTTAATAAAGCGCCGCGCGCTGTCTTTATAATTTTCCATGCCGGATCCTTTATCTTTAATAAAAAAATGGTCCGCTATCACCGAATCGAATTTGCCGGCGCCTTTAAACGGGAAAAAAATTATTATTACCGGCGTACCGTAAAAAGCCGCTATGCGGTAAACGGAAGCGGGAACCCTTATGTCCGCGCCCAGAAAAGGCAGACGAACCGACGTTTTTTGCGGGCCAAATTCCCTATCGCCCATAGTACAGATGACGCCGTTTTTCTCCAGCGCGCAAAGTATTTCAACGGCGCCGCCCGCGTATCCGGAAGGATTTATAAAATTTACGGCTTGTTTTATTTTGCCGTGCTCGTACGCCTGCTTGTCCACATCTTCCTCCGTACGGCGGTATATTGCATACTTATCGCCCTCGATAAAATCAAAACTGGACATCGCGCTTTGCCAGCAGCCCGCATGCGCGCTAACGACTATCAGCCCTTTGCCTTTGGAATAAAGTTCTTTACATAAAGCCTGATCTTCTCGACTTGAAAGTATGTCGATTTTACCCGTTATTCCAAGTATGGAACGATCGAGCAATACTTTGCCAAAAGTCCAAGCAAGCATAAAAACGTGATACTGTTTAGCCCAAAAGCCCGCCTCTGGGAAACGCCTTTTTAAATACGGATATGATTTACGGCGGGTAGAAGGTAAAACCGCATAAAAAATAACTACGAAAAATAAAAGAGCATAAGCCGCATGTCTTCCGCCGATCTTTATTAAAACGTAAAATATTTCGTGGAAAAAATGCGAAGCCGCGCTTTTGCTTGACCATTTATTTGGCATTTGCAAGAAAGCCTTTCCTTACGAATTTAGCTATAAAAAATATAAAAAAACCCACGAGTATCGAGAAAACAGGCGCCACTACAAGAGAACCTAAAAACCACTCCCATATACGCTGCGGAGCCTGATAGCCCAAAGTTTTAAAATTAAAGTCGCTCAGCCATTTGCCGTGCCGCATAAAATAGCCCGCTTCAACGCATATTGCGGGAATAAAAGGAGGAAGCGCCAGTTTGTCCATGGTTAATCCTATCGGGCGGTTTAAGTTAAAATAACCAAGCCCCGCCAGAAGACACATTGTGCGTACGCCCGGCAAAGCAATACTGCCCCAAAATACGCTCCACGCGGCGCTGACTGCCAACAATTTGGGATTCTCTTTTCTTTTTAACTCTTCTTTCAGCGCTTTAAACGGATTTAGCGATTTAAGTTTATCGTTTTCATCGATAATATATTTTTTGTGCGGCACGGGAAGAAGAGCCCTTATCGTAAGGCGGGTGTTTAAAAGAGAGATACGTATATTATCCCACAAAGCGTTAAAGTGCGAAATACGTTCCTCTTTTACAGGATAATGTACGGAAATATCAATCTCTTCCAAATTGAAACCCGCCCATATCGCTTTTATTACCGCTTCCATTTCAAAAGAATAACGGTTTTCTTTAAGTTCAAGACAATCGAAAATAATTACGGGGTAAGCCCTAAGGCCGCTTTGTATATCTTCCACTTTTTTACCCGTCTGCACGCGAGCCCAAAAGGCCGAAAATTTGCGTCCGAATTTAGAGGAAACAGGAACGTTGTCGCTATTAAAATCGCGCCTGCCTATTATTATGGAGTAAGGCTCGGTTTTTGCTTTACCCGCTATTTTTAACAAATCTTCGGGGTAATGCTGATTATCCGCGTCAATAGTAATAATATGAGTAAAACCGTTCGCTTTGGCATAAGAAGCGCCGTCTTTTATAGCGGCGCCTTTGCCTGCGTTAGTTTTATGAGATATAAACGGCACATTAATTTCTTTTATGACTTCTTTGGCATTATCCGTGCTGCCGTCGTCTACGACAAGTATGTCTTTAAAATATTTTCTCACGCCGCCGACCACTAAGGGCAGCGCGGCACTGTGGTTGTATAACGGTATAAGAATCAGCGGCTTAAACATATTATTTTATTAATCCTTTTTGCCATTTTTGGCAAAACTTTTCAAAAAAAAGCGGCTTAGAGACAAGAACGTTGTTATCTTTATCAAGCATGAGATGCACGGTATATCCGCGCGTCATAAGCTTATTATTTTTATTAAGTATTTCAAATTCGTAATCAAGACGAGCCGCAAAATTCCAGTGCAAAACCGCGCGCACGGTATAAGTTTCATTATAGGTAAGCGGAGCATAATAGTCGGCGTGGAATTTTTTAAGCGGTATAGCCACGCCGTTGTTTGAAAAATCCAGATAGCCTATGCCGTAATGATCGCCTAACGCGACGCGGGCTTCTTCAAAAAAGCTGGCATAATGTCCGTGCCACATTATTCTCAAAGGGTCAAGTTCGTCAAAACGGACTTTTCTTTTAATTTCATATACTAACGGTGGCGGAGCATCGGGTCCAGTCTGAAAATATTTAATATTTACCATAGCTTATTGCACAAATATTTGAAAAGAAGAAAATATAGTCGTTTCGTTTTTTATGGAAACGTCATAAAAATCGTTTTTAGGCTCGATAATAATGCTAATCGTATCTCTCGTTTTTACGGGCACGGCAAATTTTGCTTTTTTTATGCCTTTAAGTTTAAGAGAGGCTTTTCTTTGTTTTGAAACGGCATATACGGCCATTTTTATTTGCACGACGGCGGGAAGTATGGGTTCTTCGGGAAAGTGCCCTTTAAACGCGAGGAAATCATCCGGCAGCGTAAATATCGCGCCTTGCTCGGACGGTTTGTAAATTTCCGCTATCGCTTTGTCAATTGTCATTATTTACCCACAAAACTATGCTCTTTTCTATATTATTATATAAAATTTTCATTTCGTCTAAAGGCGTTTTGACAAGCTTTTTTTTATTAAAATAAAAGTCCCTGAAGAATTTGCCAAGAGCCGAAACCGCTCTCTTTGGCAGAAAAACAAGTCTGAAATGAACGTCGATATTATATTTGGAAACGCTCATATCGACCAGTTTTGTTCCGATTTCACTCATTATGACAACTCTTACCGTATCGCTGTCCTCACAAGCTGCCGCCGCGTGAAAGAGCATTTGCCCGTCTATTTCCCCATAGTAATCTTGTATATTGCAAGTATTACTGCCTTCTCTTAAAATCGCGGGAACATTGTATTTTATTCCGACGTGCTTAGCCCCCGAGCAGGCCGTTAAGAATAGAGATATAGATAATAAAAAGGGGATTAACGTTTTATAATTTTTAAGAAGAGCGGGCAAAAGATAAATGCTTATAAGTCCCGCGGCCGCTATCCCGATAGAAATTGTAAAGCCTATGGCGAAAAGAGCTTTATGCTCGGCAAAAATTAAAGCCCCGAACCCGGCTATGCTAAGCAAAGCGGCGGCGGCTACCGCTCGCGAAGGGTAAAGCTCCGATGAGGATATCTTTTGATGTATTATGAAAATAGCGTAATCCACGCCCAGTCCTATTATCAGCGGAATAGAGAAAATGGAGAATAGATTAATTTTTATGCTAAATAATGCGCAGACGATTATTATAGCAGATATAGCGCATAGAATAGGCACAAAAGCCAGTAAAACAAGTTTTATTTTTCTGAAAATAATCATAAGCAGTATAAAGTTTGATATAAAAACAATCGTTATAATTACGGCAAGGGTTTTCATTATGCTGTAAAATAAATCTTTTTGTATTAAGTTTTGGGATATTAAAACGGCGTTTTGCTCGTAAGTCTGCGGCAAGATGAAATTATTTTCCGTTATCGCGTGTACTACGGCCTGCCGCCCGTTATAAGAAATAAAGGGATTATAAATCCGCGTTAGATCAAACGCGCCGATTTTCTCGGGCGCCTTTGCCGTTTTTAAAAACTCAAAGAAGTCGTCAAAAGCGTTTGCTTTAAGTCCGTAGTGAATCGCGGCGTTTTTTACTGTGTTTTCAAGTCGTTTTATTTTATCCGCCGTCCAGAATTTATGCCACTTTTCTTTGTTTTCCAACGATGCTTGCGAAGAAGTCAAAATATTGTTTAAAGGCATATTTTGCCCTGCGGCTAAAGCAATTTTACGGCTGTTATCAAGCGCTTCGTCTTTATTTTTACCAAAAACAAACAAAAGCGAACCTTGCTGCGCCGCCTTGCCGGTAAGTTCATCAAATACCGCTCTGTCTTTTAAAAATTGTTCCGAAACGGTGTTTAAAGAATCAAAAGAGGCGTCAAACTTTAAAAATTTTATACCTATTATGCCGCCCGCTATTATAAGCGATATAAAAATAACGGAAAAGGCGGTATTTTTATTTATCGTCTTGAAATCTTTTTCAGGCTCGCCTTTAAACTTAAACATTAAAGGAGCCGCGCAAAAAGCTATAAATAAAGCGTATAACAAACCGCTTACGGCAAAAACGCATATTTGTCTGAACAATTCGATAGAGGAAAAATAAAGGGCTGTAAAAGAGATTATTGAAGTGAGAGCGCTAATTGTTATAGGGCGAAACATTGCTTTCATAACCGATACTCTTGTGCTGCCAGCAGGAGCGGCTTTCATGGCAAAATACATATAAACCGAGTAATCTATGGCAAGACTCATTAAAACAGAACCAAAGCCAAGCGTTATGCCCGAGATGCCGCCGAATATAAAATAAGTAAATACAGCCGCGGGTATTAAAACTAGAACGGGTACGGCGTATATAAAAAGAGCGTGGCGCTGCCTGAAGAAAAATAAAAATACTATAATCATTAGAATTATTGAAATAGTTAAAACTCTTCTGACGTCTTTTGCTATAATATTGTTGTTTTCCTGGGTATAGCGCGCCGTACCCATAGCAAAGGTCTTTGAACCCGGCGGTAATGTTTTATTTACTTCTTTTAATGCGGCAATAAGGGCGTCGGCGTTCTGTCTGTCAAAAACATTTTCGCCGGTATCATAGATTAAAAGAGCTTTTGTGCCGTCCTCCGAAGTAAAATATCCGTTTTCGAAATTCAGCGTGCCGTTTGTTATATTAAAATCCTTTAAATACTCAAACGCAACGCTCATGACACCAATAGGATCTGCAAGTATAAAGTCTTTGAGAAATTGTCCCTGCGGTCCCATAAGGTTCGTCATATTCTCTTCAATTCTTTTCTCGATAGCTTGTTTTGTAAGTAAAGGCTTTATTTGCCGTTCGATATCACCCGTCCAAATATTAGGGAGATTATAATAGTAGGATAAAATAAAATCTCTATCTATTTGAACGGCTTGTCTTATTTGCGGCATATTTTGCATTGCCGCTGCGACTTGGCCCGCGCTTTGCGCAAGCACAGCGCCGTCCGGTGCTTCTACGACTATGAAAAATTTTTTTGAGAAAGGCGACGCCTGAAAAAGTTCCACATTATGCCTTATGGAATTTGGCAGCATTATAAGTATATTTTCTCTATATTTTATTTGAGAAAACAGCGCGGCGCATATAATAAAAAATATAATAAAACAGGACAAAAAAATGCCGTTCTTTTTAATAGGTTTCATTTACGGCTCTTTAGCTTCTTGAGGTATATGGGAGTTGAGATTTACGTTAGTAAAATCTATTACGGTTTTATCGCCGCTTTTTTCTATCATTTCAACTTTTTCTACGGCATCTTGTTCGGGACTGAAATGCAGCTTTATCATATCCATAGTCTGTTTAGCGGAATTATCTTTAGGTCTAAGTATTATGCCGTTTTTAAGTTCTTCCATATTATATCTGGCTCCTATTTGTTCCAAATCCAGCGAAACGAATATATAAATCTGCCGCGCCATTATTTTGGCAAAAGGCTGGGACGAAATATTTCGTATTTGTTTTTCGCTGCCCTCCCCGCGCCAAGACCATGCCTTTTTACCGTCAAGAATAATGCCGGACGGAAAAGGCGATGTGTAAACCCACTTTAAGAAGCCGGGCCTCTCAAAGTAAAATTTACCTTTACTGACAAGAGGTCTTTGGGCTATGCTCAGGTGTTTGTACATTGTAAAATCGCTTTCTATAGTTTTTATTTCCGTAAATTTGGCGTAGACAGACGTATCCGCCGCCGCAAAAACAGGGCTGACAATAAATAAAAAAGAAAGCGAAAAAATAATATGTTTCATAAATTAAAAAGTGAAAATGCGAAGTTCGCCGTCTGCAAGCAATATGGCATTATTAAAAATTTCAGCCTGCGCTATGTATGTTCGGGCGACAAAATCTATTACTTTTACGTTACATGTAAGTTCGTCTCCCGCGCGGGCATCGGCGTAGAAATTTATATTTTTAAGATATACGAGAAAGCCTTTTTCGGCTTTTTTACCTTCGGCAAAAGCGTTATATCCGTTTAAAGCCGCAAGGGATTGCGCCATAATCTCAATTAGAGCTTCGCGCGATAAAATATTTTCTTCGGTAAGAAATATATTGTCTTCTTTAACTTTGAAAGCGGTAACGGCAAAGTCCTTTTCCGCTTTGTTGATTTTATCTACAAGAAGCATCGGAGGCTTATGCGCCATTACCGCTTTTAAATCAAGGCTCGGATATCGTGTATTTTGCATATTTTACCGGATTTGCTAAAGCCGCGTGGATAGATCTATTAAGATTATTTATCCATCTTACATAAGCTTTATGAATACTTCGTTTTTTGCCTTTATAATTGAGGTTTTGGTGATCTTCATAAATTATTTTATAACTACCCTTTTCATAAGGAATTGTGACCGCAACATAATATCTGCTTCTATGAATAGATCCCTCTATTAGGCCTTCTGATATCTTAGAACATACCCAGCCTCTGTGAGAGCATCCGGCTAAAATGGCCTTCTCTATTTGTATTGCGGTTTTACTTACTTTATATACCAAGGCACTATTATGAGCTATGATTGCCATTCCTATTTGAGTTTCAGGAGATTCTTTCACGTCTCTTCTGCTGCAGGCAGACAGCACTAACACGCTTGCGCATACCGCCAAAATGATTTTTCTCATTTTATTTTTCCTCCAATTCTTTGATAATAATATTTCTAATATATTTTGCCATTTTTGAAGCGCTTGTGTCATTTTTTTCAAAATCTTTCACTTCCGGCAGTATTGTCAATTTAATATCGACGCTGTTTATCAGTATTTTATTTTTTGGAATTGTTTCCCCTAATCCTTTTATCGCCATAGGCACTATGGGCGCGTTAAGCTCGCTCGCCAAAGCAAAAGCGCCCGAGCGGAAACGCCCCGCTTTACCGCATTTGCTTCTTGTTCCCTCGGGGAAAATTATTACTTTAAGATTTTTTTCTAAAGCTTTTTTTACTTTCTCCCTAAGAGATTTGAAATTTTTATTGTCTTCAAGAGCTATATTTCCGGCAGCTTTCGCGTAACGTCCCATAAGCGGAACTTTAAAAGGCCAGCCCTTTACCAAAAATACGA
>JAIRMX010000025.1 GCA_031258375.1 Elusimicrobiota bacterium
TTTTCATAATTTACCTCGTTATTTTTTTCTCCCTTTTGTAAAGGGAGTGCCGCTTTAGCGGCGAGGGATTTAATAGCAGCTTTAAAACGGCTTATATTAAATCTCTCTTCCGACTTAAGGCCTTTCGTCCTTGAGTCTCCTTCTCTCTTTACGAAAGAGAGAAAATAACTGCTTTTTGTCCAATAAAAACGGCTGCTATATTTGAGCCAGCTAGACTAACCCAAAATATAACAGCCGTAGTTTCCCGCTCGTAAGAGCGGGAAACATTCAACACACAACAGCAAGAGGATCAGTCCTGCCATTGTGTGTTTGATAACGAGCTGTTTCTGGATTGAATGAGTGCCTTTGATTTCTCAAAAGCTCTCCCTGCTCTTCACAGGGTTCCAAAAACGCTTTAAATTTTTATAAGCCGATTGTTTCTCTCTCTTCTGTCACCCTGAATTCATTTCAGGGTCTGTTGTTAAAGACAGATTCCGAAACAAGTTCGGAATGACGACAAAGACAAACCTTACGGGACATGGTTCAGAGTGACGATTTATCGTTTTCGGCTTACATTAACAACCTTTTCCTTTTTTATTTATTACTTCTTTTATTATACTACAATTCTAATCTTTTTGGCGCATAGTTTTTTCTTTTGCAAAAGTACGGGAAATTATACATTGCCTTTCTTGCCGCTTTTATGTTTTGAGGCCGAAAAAACTATTTTGTTTTTTTCTTTATTAAAATCGGCTTTAATTTCCGTTTTAGGCGGATATTGATTTTGTAAAATAAATTCCGCAAGAGGATCTTCTAACTCGCGCTGCAATGCCCGCAGCAACGGCCGCGCGCCGTATTTAGGATCAAAACCGCTGTCGATTAGAAACTTTTTTGCCTCGTCGCTAAACTTTATTTTTAGAGACTGCGCCTCTAGTTTGCTTTCTATATCTTGCAAATTCAAATCCAGTATTTTAAGCATATGCTCTTTGTTAAGCGCGTGAAATACGACAATTTCGTCAATTCTGTTTATAAACTCGGGATTAAAAGTTTTTTTGACCTCTTCCATGACATTTGCTTTCATATCGACATATTCCCGCGTTTCGTCGTTTGACGGGGTAAAGCCGAGCCTGCTGCCCTTATTTGTAATTTCTCTTGCGCCGATATTTGAAGTCATTATTATTATGGTATTTTTGAAATTGACTTTATGGCCAAGATTGTCCGAGAGCGTGCCTTCGTCAAGAACTTGCAGGAGAATATTATAAATATCCGGATGCGCCTTTTCAAATTCGTCCAAAACAACAACGCTGTAAGGCCGCCTGCGCACCGCTTCCGTTAGTTGTCCGCCTTCTTCGTATCCGATGTATCCGGGCGGCGCGCCTATAAGACGGGAAACGGCAAACTTTTCCATATACTCGGACATATCTATGCGTATCATCGCGTCTTCGTCGCCAAATAAAAAAGTGGCCAGAGTTTTGGCAAGCTCTGTTTTGCCGACGCCGGTCGGCCCTAAAAACAAAAACCCGCCTATAGGCCTTTTCGGATTGCCAAGACCCGTGCGGCTTCTGCGTATGGCTTGCGATATTATGCGCGCGCCTTCGTCCTGACCTATAATGCGCTCGTGTAAAAAAGATTCCATTTTCAAAATTTTATCCGTTTCGCTTTGCGTAAGACGCGTCACGGGTATGCCGGTCCACTTGGAAGCTACTATTGCTATATCTTCTTCCGTTACCGTCGTTTTTTGTTTTGAGCGGTTTGCCGTCCAATTTTCTTTCGCTTTTTTTATTTCCTCTTCCAATTTTTCTTCGTCATCGCGCAGTTTGGCGGCCGCCTCATATTCCTGTTTGGCTATGGTGGCGTCCTTTTCCTTGATTAAAATTTGCAGCTGTTTTTCCTTTTCTCTGATTTCCGGAGGCAAAAGCGAATATTTAAGCCGCGCGCGCGAACCCGCTTCGTCGAGCAAATCTATGGCCTTATCGGGCATGGCGCGGTCGGTTATATATCTGTCCGCTATATTTGCCGCCGCTTCAAGAGCGCTATCCGAAAATTTTACATTATGATGCTGTTCGTATCTTGGGCGAAGTCCTTGCAATATTTCTATAGTTTCTTCCACGGTGTTCGGCTCGGTCGTAACAGGCTGGAAACGGCGCTCAAGCGCGGGGTCTGTTTCAATATATTTGCGGTATTCGTCAAAAGTAGTCGCGCCTATGCATTGCATTTGTCCGCGCGCTAAAGCAGGCTTTAACATATTTGCCGCGTCCATAGAGCCTTCCGCCGCGCCCGCGCCCACTATCGTGTGGAATTCGTCGATAAATAAAATAATATCGCCGGATTTTTCTATTTCGTCTATAATATTTTTGAGACGCTGCTCAAATTCCCCTCTGTACTTTGTGCCGGCGATAAGAGAACCCAAATCAAGATTTATAAGACGTTTATTGTGGAGAACTTCCGATATGTCGCCGGAAATCATATGCTGGGCAAGGCCTTCGACGATAGCGGTTTTCCCGACGCCGGGTTCCCCTATCAGAACCGGATTATTTTTTGTGCGCCGCGCCAAAATTTGAGTGAGCCGTTCAATTTCATTTTCTCTGCCGATAACAATATCCAGTTTGCCCTCTGCGGCAAGTTTTGTCAAATCTCGGGAATGCTCGTCAAGCGTAGGAGTTTTTGTTTTTGGTTTTTGCAATACCACAGTTTGAGCGGAAGATCCGCCGCCGCGCTGCGAAACGTCCTGCATTTCCCTTTCTTGTTCGTGCTGCGGCGGGAAATCCTCCGTCATCGCTTTGATAACCACAGCTCTTATTAACTCGCGCGTGAGGCCGAGATTTCCGAGTATTTTGGCCGCCACCCCTTCGTCTTCGCCGGTGATGCCAAGCAATATATGTTCGGTCCCTATAAACGGCGCGCCCATTATCTGCGCTTCTTCAAAAGAATGCTCAAGCACCTTTTTTGCGCGCGGCGTAAAGGGAACTTCGGCCAGCATTACTATATTATCCCCTACGCCCACAATTTGTTCTATTTCTGATTTAATTTTCGCGCCGCTCACGCCAAGCGCGAGCAATACTTTTGACGAGAATTCTCCCTCGGCATATGCCAAGCCTAAAAGCAAATGTTCCGTCCCGACATAATCGTGATTTAATTTTTTTGCTTCTTCCTGCGCTATGATAACTACTTTTTGCGCGCCCGCGGTAAAACGTAAAGGCATATTAACCTCTTGTAGACAATATTGTATCTTAATTCATATTATACATAATTGAAATGAAAGATAAATTATTAAAAAAGCGACTAAAAACATTTTTTATGTTATAATTAAATAAGATATTTGACAATTTCGTATAATGGTCAGGGTTGCCCCTTGAGATATTATTCGATAATATATATGTGATGGATTATATGGAGCGGTACTAGTTAGGGTTGCCCTCTGAAATGTTATTCGATAATATTTTTGGCCTTGCCTGACCCAGAAACTCTAGGTTAGGGTTGCCCTTTGAAATGTTATTCGATAATATCGTATTACGCGGATATGAGCCTTTGGCAGGGTTAGGGTTGCCCTTTGAAATGTTATTCGATAATATGCGCGGCGCGCTCGGCCTTCGCGCGTTAAGGTTAGGGTTGCCCTTTGAAATGTTATTCGATAATATTCTCAGCCCGTACGGCCTGCGGCTTACAGCGTTAGGGTTGCCCTTTGAAATGTTATTCGATAATATAATTATTACCAGTCATAGTACTTCCATCACGTTAGGGTTGCCCTTTGAAATGTTAT
>JAIRMX010000232.1 GCA_031258375.1 Elusimicrobiota bacterium
CCCGCATCCTCGCCTGAAAATTAAAGGCTTTACTCTTATCGAACTTCTCGTTGTCGTTCTCGTCATCGGCATACTCGCCGCCATTGCGCTGCCGCAATATCAGCTGGCTGTTGAAAAAACACGCGCGACTGAAGCAATAAATATTCTTAGAAGCCTAAATAACTTTATAAAGATTTACGCTCTGGAAAAGGGGGAGATTCCTTCAAATCTTGAAAACCTCGCCATGGATATGCCCGGCACATGTTATACTTCAGACACATTAATATGCGATACAAAATTTTTCAATTACAGAATTATTTCATCATATGTTCTTATGCGTAGAATTCCCAACAGATATTCATTTCAGTTACATTTTCATAATATTCATAATAACGGACGGAATCCTTCTTTATATTGTATTGTGCCCCAAGAAAACTCTTTTTACCAGAAAATATGCAAAGCTCTTAGCGGAAAAGAAAATCCGGATAGTACGGCTCATGGCTCAGATTATTACAGCGTTCCATTTTAAAAATATAAATGAAGCAAAATAGAGCATTATTATACACGGCAAATATAAAAAAGTATAATATTTAAAGGGTATATTAATGACTGCAAAACTGAGCTTTTCTTATTCAAAACTCGGGCTTTATAAAGAATGTCCGCAAAAATATAAATTTCGCTATATTCTAAAAGTGCCGGAAAAACCGAAATATTATTTTGCTTTCGGCAATGCTTTGCATAAAGTTATGGAATTTATATACTCCTCGGGGAAACCGTCTTTTCCTCTTCTTGAAACTACTTTAAAATTTTTTAAAACGGATTGGGATTCGTCTTCTTTTGGAGATAAAGGTTACGAAAACGCCGCTAAAGAACAAGAAGGTTTTTTGGAGGGCGTTCGCATAATAAAAGCTTATTACGAGAAACATCAGTCCGATAATATATCGCCCCTTTCGACGGAATTTAGAAGCACCGTGCATATCGACGGGCTTTCAGTAATCAGCGTGCTGGACAGAATCGATTATTTGGGCGAAGGGCAAATTTCCATATTGGATTATAAAACGGGCAAAACGCTTTCCCGCGAACCGGACCAGTTGATGTTCTATCAAAAAATAACCGGCAATAATCCGCAAATTATTGAAATGATCAAGCGTAAATATCCTTTGGTAAAAGAAATAAAAATCGCCAATATGCTTTTTTATCATTTGCCTACGCTGCGCGAGCAGTCTTTTGAACCCGCGTCCCAAAAAGAAATCGACGCGTTTTGGGCCGGCGTGTTGAGTGTTGCCGGCGATATTTTAGCAAATAAATTCAACCCCGATCCGTCCGAAAGCAAATGCCGTTTCTGCGATTATAAAGCGGCATGTCCAGTTTGGGAAGTCAAAGGAGAAAGCAATCTTCTCCACGCCGAGTCTGAAAACGGCGGCACAATAAATCCGCAGGCCGAGCTTTCGCAAAAGATAGATTCTTACGGGAAGATTTTGGAAGAATGCGAAAGCCTAAAAAAAGAAATTACGGAAATAATGCTGAAAAATAATTTTTCGAAACATTTCGGACAAAATTATGTCGCCGAAATCGAAACGAAAAAAGACGTCGATTTTAAAGATCATAAAAAAACGATAGATTTTTTGAAAGAACAAAATTTGCTGCCTAAAGTATGCGTGCCTACCCTAAGCAGCATATGCAAACTGCTGGAAAGCGGCGACATTACGCCGCCGCAAAAGAAAACTTTGCGAGACATGTCCATAGCCGAAGAAAGCGCGAGCTTAAACATAAAAAAAACGGGCAAATAAAATATGAAACGTTTTATCAAAATAAAATCGTCAAAAACACCTTCTTACGAGCTGCGCTTTATACTCGCTCCGCTAATAATTTTGGCGTTTTTTTTACTTTTCAGTTTTGAACGTTTTATACTTTTTTATTTAAACAAAGACTTGTTTGCGGACATTGCGCTACGGCAGATATTCGGAGCGTTTTTAAACGGCCTTCGCTTTGACGCGGCCAGTATCGCCATATTAGTACTGCCGCCCATATTTATGATGATACTGCCGCTGAAAAAACTCCGCTGGCTAAAATTTTGGACGACTTTTCTGACTTTTGAATTTATTTTGTTTGGCGCTTTATTAACGGCCGATTTAATTTATTTCGGTTATGTAAAACGCCATATGGGCGAAGAACTTCTAAATATGAACAACGATATGTCTTTTATAATGGGATATATTTTTGGGCCGGGTTTGCCGGCAAGCATCTTGCTTATAGCCTCGTTATCGGCCGCTATTTGGCTAAAAAATAAATTTTTAAACGCCTCCTTTAGAGAACCGCGCTTTAAAGGATTAAAAGAAATTTTTCTTTACATAATCTTTATCGTACTTATAGTGCTCGGCGCTTACGGCGGCTACAAGAAACATCCGCTTAATATTCCCGACGCTTACAACGCCACCGAGAGCAATAATATAGCAAATCTTTCGCTTAACGGAATTTTTACTTCTTATAATATAATACGAAAAAGCCAATATGTTGCGGAAAACGAAACCGATATAAACGCCGCTATCGAAACCGCGGTTAATTATCTTATCGAAAAAGACGAAAACGCGCCGAAGCCTTATCAATACCCGCTTATGCGCCGTAAAAATTTCAAATCGCCGATAGCTCCAAATGTGGTGATTATAGTTTTGGAATCGTGGGTGCCGCAGTATATAGACGGCGCAAGCGGTTCAAATTACGGAGTTACGCCCGTGTTCGACGACCTTATCAAAAGAGGCGCGTATTTTGACAATTTTTACGCTTTTGAACTTAGAAGTTTGCCCGGAATATCGGCAATTTTAACTTCCGCTCCGGCTTTGCCGCATATGCCTAAACTCGGCTACGGCCTTGAAAAATCCGGTCTTACCAGCCTTGCGGATATTTTAAAATCCAAAGGATACCGCACGATTTTTGCGCAAACTTCGCAGTGCAAATCCTTCAATTTATGCAGAACCGCGCTTGAACTCGGCTTTGACGAAGCTTACGGTATGGAAGATATGCCCAAACAATTTAACTATGTCAAACAGGAAGGCTACGGATACGATTACGATATGTACGCTTTGCTTAATAAAAAACTCGAAGGGCAGGAAGAACCCTTTTTCGTATTCGGATTTACGGGTATAACGCATATTCCGTATCTCGGCAATTTGGAAGGCTTTAACAAATATCCCAATACTACGGAAGAAAATAAATATTTAAATTCGCTTTATTACGCGGATTATTCCATAGGCCGCTTTCTTGACGAAGCGAAAAAACAGGGCTGGTTTAACGGTACGGTTTTCATTTTTGTCGCTGACCATACTTTTAACCGCAAAGGAAATATTAAAGAAAAATATAATATTCCCATGCTCGTTTACGGGCCGTGGTATATAGAGCCAAAACGCGTTAAAGAAACGGGTTCGCAGTTGGATATTTTGCCGACGGTGCTTGATATTTTGAGATTAAACGACAATTATGCCGCGGCGGGAAAAAGTTTATTTGCGCAGGAGCCGAGCGCGGCCTTATTTGCCGACGGTTATACTATAGGCATTATCACCGACGACGGCGCTATGCGCCATACCCGCGCCAAAACTTTAGAGGTAGAAAAATTTAACGATAATTTCGACGCGGCCTCCGCGCAAAAACTTCTTTTAAGCCTTGATAAAACTTTCTATACTCTTTTGCAAGAAAACCGCTGGCAGGAACCTGAACGGGATAAGCAATAAAAAACTATGCAAAATAAAAATAATTTTGATAGAATAAATTTAGTAGAAAAATTTATAAGCGGGAGTGAAACGGTTGTTAATGTAAATCCGCCGGGTTTATAAAAATTTAAGCGTTTTTGGAACTATGTGAAGAACATAGTGCGCTTTTGAGAAATCAAAGGCACAGCTAGACTCCAAAACAGCGCGTTATCAAGCACAAAGTATAAAGGGTAGCTCCCTGTGTATTTTGTGCTGAATGTTTGCCGTCAGCAATGACGGCAAACTACGGCTGTTAT
>JAIRMX010000004.1 GCA_031258375.1 Elusimicrobiota bacterium
TTTATATCTGAATTTTCCGCAGTATTTCCTAAGTTTTTTATAATAACGTTTTTATTTTTCGTTTTCATAACTTTTGCTCCTTTATTTCTCAATATTATAATTTTATATCTTTACTATCGCAAATATTTTGTTTAATCAAATTTGGATTATATGCCTAATTAAAAACATTTTAAACTCAAAATATTATTTCTAATATTGTAATACAAATATAAATTAATTGCAACCTAAATGTTAATGTTCAGAGAGATAAGAGGAGTTCAGAAAGAAATGAGGGAATAAGTTAAGAAGGGATATAAAAGTAAAGATAGGAGCATTATGAAAAGAAGCGCGAAATTAAACACGCTTGTGCAAAACTATCAAGTATGTGCCTTGTCGGAAAGATATAATTTGTGTTATAATATAAATAAATGCCATATTATGGCAAAATATACTGATTATTTATAGAATATTTGTATAATATTGATAACAAAATGCTATAATATGGCATATCTGGAGGATATAAATGTTATTAGAATTTAAAGTGAAAAATTTTAAGTCTTTTAGAGAAGAAGCAATTTTTAGTATGTTGCCAACAATGATAAAAGATTTGGAGTATAGTATTTTAAATCAAACTGCAAACAAACAATCATATAAAGCATTATCTTCTTCTGTAATTTATGGCCCTAATGCCGCTGGTAAAACCAACATTGTTGAAGCTATGAATGACTTTAAAAGAATAATATTACTAAGAAACATATTAAATGGATATGTTTCCAATTTAAGTCCTACGAGAGACAATGGATACCTTGAGTTTATTCCAAACGTCAAAAGTTCTGATATTGAACCAACTCTTTTTGCTATTAAATTTATTTTTGAAGAAAAAATATTTGAGTATAGTATTTCTCTTCAATTAGGCAGATTTGGCGTCAATTCTCCGTCAAGGAAAATTCTTGAAGAGAAATTTTTAGTAAACGAGAAACTTATTTTTACAAGGGAAGAAAAAAATATAAACGTATATTTCGATAATTTGAAACAAATCCTTAAGAGCGGCGAAGATTTAAAAAATGATGTTGCTCTTAATAAAACATTAGAAAATAATCTTATCCCCACGGATTTATTTTTGAACAATGCGTTTAAGATTGTTTACAGTAAAAGTTTAGTTGAAAGTTTTGAGAAGTGGATATCAAAATATTTAAATGTTATATGTATGTCGGATAAACTTGAAGCTATTCCACCCTTGCAATTACTTCCTGAATTGGAAAAAGAAGGAAGAATGTTAAGAAACAAACTATTGGACAAAGTATTAAATAAATTAGAAATTGTTTCCAAAATAAGTTACGGCAAAAATAGACAAAATAATAGGTATGAATTAATGTCTACCGTCAATAATAATGTCAAAGCGGTAACAATCCCTTCCAAAAATTTCGAATCTTGGGGGACATTAAGACTTTCTAATCTCATAGGTTTGATAGATGGCGCAATTAATAACGGACATACTCTTGTTATGGATGAATTTGACGCCTCTATACATCCTATGATAATTATGAGCATCATAAATTTGTTTCATAATGATGAGATAAACAAAAAAAGCGCGCAATTAATTTTCAATACTCATAATCCTATATTTTTAGACAGCTCGTTGTTTAGGCGGGATGAAATCAAATTTGTTGATAAGGAAGAAGGCTCTGATACTAGTATTTTGTATTCGCTGTCCGATTTCGGAACTAACGGCGATAATCCTGTCAGGAAGACTACTGATTATATGAAAAATTATTTTGTTAACCGTTATGGCGCCATTAAAGAAATAGACTTATCAGGCATATTTAGCGAGAGTATCGCAAATGGGAAATAAAATACGTCCGTCGCAGCAGTTTCATATAAGCGTTGAAGGCGATACCGAAGCCCTATATTTTGAGCATTTGCAAAAATTAGTTAACGAATGCGAAGATATGGAGTATAAACTAAAACTAATTATCAAAAAAATAAATCCGATAAGTTTTATTAAAAATATAGTTTCAACACAAATGCGCTCAATAAGGGCGTTCCATATTTTTGATTATGAGGGGAATACAAAGGAGTATATTGGGAACTTTGAAAACATTGTAAAAAAAATTAATGAAGCTAATGAACTAAAAAAGGACGGGATAGAATACTATAAAATAGGCTATTCAAATTTAAGTTTTGAATTATGGATACTTTTGCATAAGATAAATTTAACATCTCCAATATCAACTAAAGATAATTACTTATTTCATATCAATAAGAACTTTGCCCCGCACCAAAAAGTTAAACATATTTCCGATTACAAACAAAAAAGATATTTTGAACGGCAAATACTGTCTAAAATAAAATTGTCCGACGTGTTAATGGCGATAGAATTTGCAAAAGAAATTGAAACAAAAAATTATTTGGATAAAAAATGTAAAGAAATTGCTGATTTTAAATTTTATCCTGATAATCCGGATTTGACTGTCCATAAATGTGTGGAAGAAATACTAATAAGTTGCGTAGTAAAAAGGTGAAGTTGTTAAATTTATGCCTAATAGTGAAAAAGGAACCTGATTAAGAGTTTCTAATAATAAATTCAATGAGTTTAATTTTTTTATTTCTTTTGATCCTGCAATGTCTTTTTACTTATGTCTTTAAATTTATCAAAAGTCGGCGCACCGTGCTCTTGCCATACCCGTATTTTACGACTATTTGTTCAACGTATAACTGCTTTGTGCTATAGTCGCGATACGCCGCTTCTGTCCAGTCTTTACGCAAAATAAAAACAACGCCGCAATATTTGCATTGATATCTTGGTTTTTCTGCTTTTATACCTTTTTAAATTATTTTTATCCCGCCGCATTTTGGACAATATTTTTATCATATTTAACCTCAAAAATATTATTAAATCCTTTCTGCGTCGCTATTACCAACTATTTTGACCTTTAGACCGGAAACTGCTAAATGGAATAATTATAAATCTCTGTCTGCATAATAAGTTTGAGAATCATTGCCGTTGTGTTTTTCTCCCGTTAGTTTTTCGCAAACTTTATGACCAAAAGGCTGAAAGCCATAACATCTTCCCGTCAGGCCTCTCGGTTTATTGTGATAATATAAATTATACCCTCTATTAAAAGTGACGGTGACAAAAAACTCATCAGCCTGGGAAAGTTGGAATTGTTCTCCTTTGTTATGCCTTAATGAAAAATATAAGTTAGGACGCGACACCCATTGCATATTATTTTCTGGTTTTATATTGCCGATGATGTCCGGATTTAATTCAACAAAGTTGTCGGCATAATGTCCGTGAGATAATTTATAAATTTCTTGTTCTTGAATGATTTTTTTGGCAATCGTTCTTGCCTCCGCTATTCTACTCATTTCAACAGCCAGTCTATATTGCGGCAAAGCAATAGCGGCGAGAATGCCGATTATGATGACAACAACGAGAAGTTCAATTAATGTAAAACCTTTAATTCTTAGAGGAGAATGCGGGGGGGGGGGGGGTATGTGTTAAATGAAGGTTTATATCTGAATTTTCCGCAGTATTTCCTAAGTTTTTTATAATAACGTTTTTATTTTTCGTTTTCATAACTTTTGTTCCTTTATTTCTTTCCGATATTTACAGACGGGATTTTTTACTTCTTGTCTTTATTATACTATATTATTACTTTATTATTTCTTTTTGAGTTTTTGCCATTTTTAAAAAATTAATCGACTAAAATTCCCTAATTTAACTTCAAATAATATAAAATAAATATATGAAAAGTTTTGCAAAAAATATTACCGCCGTTTTTGCAGCGGCATTTTTTCTGACGGGCGCCGCAAACGCGGCAAATACCGCCGCGGTCGTAAAACAAGACGGCCTTAGGGTATATTTGGATATATCCGAACTTCCCGTTAAACCGCAAGCAGGTGCCGCCTTTCGCATTGTTGCGCAAACCGGCGCGGATATAATAAACCCGAAAACCGGCAAAAATCTCGGCAAGGAAATAATAAAACAAATTAGCGGACAAATAATTCAGACGGAAGAATTATACGCCATCGGCCAATTAGCCGCTCAAGAAGACGTGCTTGGTTTAACGGCGGAAATTGCCGCGCCCGCACAAACTCCGGACGATAAAAATGTAAAAACAAAAAAA
Source organism: Elusimicrobiota bacterium (assembly GCA_031258375.1). Lineage (GTDB taxonomy): Bacteria > Elusimicrobiota > Elusimicrobia > Elusimicrobiales > Elusimicrobiaceae > Proelusimicrobium. The sequence goes on from JAIRMX010000004.1 coordinate 4,110, forward strand.
CAATTTGATACGCCTGAAATACGGCCGCTTTGGCAGAGCAAACCTATAGAAGGCTCTTATAAAGCCGTTGCCGCCGGCAATATCAGCGGCGCGGGAAACGAGCTTGTTCTTGCCTTTGAAGACAATACGATAAATCTTTTCAAATTTAAAGACGGCATTGCGCAAAAAGTCGCGGTTTCGCAGGTAAATCCTTTGCGTAAAATAATTTCTTTGGACGCCGCCGATATTAAAGGAACCGGCAAGGCGCAAATTTTTGCCGCAACTTTTGATTCGGATAAGTTTACTACTTTTGTTTACGAGTTTAAAGATAATTCTTTGCTCCAAACGGATACTATTAAAGGTATTGTTAAAGGAATATCGCCAAATAACGGAGCGCGGGTTTTATACGTGCAGGATATTTCGCCTATTTCCAGCGGGTTTAAAATGACGACGCCCGCCAAATTAATTTACAAAAACGGCTTTTCGCAAGGCGAGAAACTAAAAACGCGCAAATTTAATTTGATATTCGGCTTTAATCTTGCGGATTTTAAAAACAACGGTTTACAAAATATAATATACGCCGATAGAAACGGTAAACTGCGAATACAATTTGACAAAAAAAATAATTATATAGAATCGCCGGACGAAGTTAACTTTATGACAACGCCGCTCCGCGTTAAATTCAAAAATGAAACCGAGCGTTTGCCGATTTCCGTCGGGTTATTTCAAAATAACGAAGGCAGTATCATTATTGCCGCAATAGAAAATCAGGCTAAGCTCGGTATGCTGGCCGATAAATTCGGATCTTATCAAAACGCAAAGCTGCATTTTCTAAAATGGACGGGAAACAGTCTTGAGCATTACGGTTCGGCCGATATCGGCGGAGTCGTGTACGATATCGCGCAGGCTCCGTTGGGAGAATACGCGCGGACTTTGATAGTGCCTTTTGCTTCAAATGCCGGCAGCACGACGATATTGCTTTTTAGCGCGGAGTAAAAGATTTTAACGGAGAACTTTGATGACCACTCAATATGATAAAGAGGAAAAAATTATTTATGTTCTTGACGCCGGCTTTGTAAAACTTGTCGATTTTATGGGCGGGGATTTAAGGGCCGCAAATTCCGCGCGCGTGACTTTCGGCGGCGCGAGCAAAGGCGAAGAAAAAGATAAACTGTTAATTAAATATTTAATCGACCACGCGCATCATACGCCTTTTGAGCACAGCGTTTTTCAGTTTCATATAAAATGTCCGATATTCGTGGCCAGACAATGGATGCGCCACAGAATGTGCTCTTATAACGAAGTCAGCGCGCGTTATACCGAGGTTAAAGACGAATTCTATATTCCCGCGGAGTTTCGCGCGCAGGATACCAATAATAAACAGGGTTCTTTGGCAAGCAAAGATTTCAACAATAAAGAATTAATTAAAATTTACGGCGAAAGCATAGAGACCTCTTATAAAGCTTATAAAAAATTGCTCGACGCCGGAGTCGCGCGGGAAATGGCGCGCGGCATTTTGCCGGTCGCGCAATATACGCAGTTTTACTGGACTATAAACGCTCGCAGCCTTATGAATTTTATTACGCTGCGCGCGGACGGCCACGCTCAATATGAAATACGCGTTTACGCAGAGGCCATAGCGCAAATTTTTAAGGAAAAGATGCCTTGGTCTTACGAAGCTTTTAAAGTTTTGCATGAGAAGTAGATTCTGAAATACTTCTTGCGTTAAAAAAATTGATAACTTTTGACGGAAGAAGTAAATATGCTATTCCTATTCACTTTAACAATAAAAAATGGAATAAGAAAATGTTAAACGAAATAGGGGAGATATTCAATAAATAGATAACCCGTCGGATGATTTCCAGCGTTGTAATATGAGTTTAAGTACAGTCAAAGAGCCGTTCGTTAAAAAATAACGAACGGCTCTTTTTTCCAATTAAGTCTGTAATAATCATAAGAACTTGATATTGATATTTTATATTTACGGTTGGCGTATGATAATTAACTTTTGATAATATTTTTAGAAGCAGACAAAACGCGAATTATGTATAATCTTAAAAGGGCGCTTGGAGCATTAGGTATTAAAGCCGTTTAGCTGATATTCAACGCAAAAATTTTAAGGAGAGACGTTATGAAAGTGCTTGGCATGATAATGGCCGGAGGTAAAGGCGAGCGTTTATTTCCGCTTACAAAAGAACGTTCAAAACCTTCGGTTCCCTTCGGCGGGAAATACAGAATTATTGATTTTGTCTTATCTAATTTCGTAAATTCAAATATTTTTTCTTCCTATATTTTGGTGCAGTATTTGTCGCAGTCTTTAATCGAATATTTAAGAACAAGCTGGACCACGCGCGGCATTATCAAAGATCATTTTTTAACTATAGTCCCGCCGCAAATGCGGCTTGGCGAAATTTGGTACCGCGGCACGGCGGACGCCATACGCCAAAATATCAGCCTTATAAACGATTTCGCGCCGGATTTAATTGCCATATTCGGCGCCGATCATATTTACAGAATGGACATCAGCAAAATGATAGATTTCCATATCAAGAGCAAAGCCGACGTTACGGTAGCCGCAAATATCGTATCGCTTAAAGAAGCTTCTTCTTTCGGCATAATGACGGTTAATAACGCAAACCGCATTATAAGTTTTGACGAAAAACCCGCCAGCCCCAAACCAATCCCCGGCAATACTAAATTCGCTTATGCTTCTATGGGCAATTATATTTTTGACAAAAACGTTTTGCTCAAAATACTTCAGCAAAAATATTGCGACGTTCCTTCGCTCGATTTCGGCAAAAATATTATACCCGCGATTTTAAAACAATACCGCACTTTTGCATACGATTTCCACTCGGATAAACTTGCGGGAATAAAGCCTTATGAAGAACAGGGTTATTGGCGGGACGTAGGCACTATAGAAGCTTATTGGCAGGCCAATATGGATTTGCTCGGCGAAAAACCGAAATTTGATTTGAACAATCCTCTCTGGCCTATAAATACTTCCGTGCATAATACTCCGCCCACCGCGTATATGGGCGGCGAAATAGAGCGCAGCATGCTCAGCAACGGCTGCATAATATATCCCAAAACGGTAATAAAAAACAGCGTTATTGCAAGCAATATAACCGTTATGGAAGGCGCGGTAATCGAAGACAGCATAATAATGGATTCTTGCACAATAGGCAAAAACGCGCGCTTAAAAAAAGTGATAATCGATCGCTTTAATATTATCCCTGCCGGCGCGAGCATAGGCATTAATAAAGAAAACGATTCGCAAAATTATTTTATCGATCCTTCGGGCATAGTCGTTATACCGCGCGGCAGAACCAAATTTTTATAGAATGCAAATAAACGTATTTTATAATGCGCCTTTGCCGAAACGATGCCGCGCGACTTCAAAATATAAAGCCGCCGCACGCGCGGCTTTAGGCGTTTTGAAACGCAAAAAAGGCGAGCTTAATATTATAATCGTAAGCGGCAAACAAATGCGCCGCATTAATAAACAATTTTTAAATCACGATTATGTGACGGACGTAATTTCTTTCGGGTATGATTTTTGTGGAGAGGACAAAGAACCTTTTGGCGATATCTTTGTATGTTTTGAGCAGGCAAAAAAACAGGCTTTAGAACAAAAACACGGCGCGCTATTTGAAATGCTTACGCTTATTGCGCACGGCGCATTGCATTTAGCCGGCCACAATGATAATACCGATAAACTGCGCACGGCAATGAACGCCAAAGCCGAGCAAATCGCAAAATTGCTGACCTAAAGAACCTCGGGTAAAGGAATTTTTACGCATAAAGGTTTTATACAGGTAAATTCCAACTTTTTATACCAATTACCATATTTGCAAATATTGAATTATTTAAATTGTTATTTTCCAGCATTTTGCCCAGTTATTATTACAGTACTCCGGCGGTAGCAGAGTAGGCGTAGCCGCGCGTCCCAAACTCTGGCAAACACGGTTATATTTCGGATCTGAGCTTCCCGATATGCAAATAATGTCATTATTATCTCTATATTCAAGACAATATTTGGAACAATCGCTACCGCTGCTTTCTTTATAAAAAACTTGGGCAAAAGATCCGCTTTGATAATCTATGCAACCAGAAGTCTCATATGAAAACCTGCCGTCCGTGATGTGAACATAACCACCAAAGCTTTCTTCCGGATTTGCTTGAACAACTGTTCCGTTTGGAATATCTATATCTAATTTGCGCATATCAACCGTGCATTGTCCCGTTGTAAGATAATGTCTTTTATTGGACTCGGCTATCGCACGTAACATAACGAGGGCTTGAGTTGCCCTTGCTTTTTCTACGGCGTTTTGATATTGCGGCAAAGCAATAGCGGCGAGAATAGCGATAATGATGACAACGACGAGAAGTTCTATAAGGGTAAAACCTTTAATTCTCAGAGGAATGCGGGGGGGGGGGGGGTATATTGTTGATTGTTTATGGCAGAATTTTTTACAGTATCCGCCGTTTTATTTAATATGTTTTTACCGCTGTTGTTTTGATTAAATATTTTCATATTTTTTGACTCCTTTTATCCTTTATTAAAAGATTAATTAAAAATTTTTCACAAATTTATTTTTCTGTCTTTCTTTTCCATTTTATAATAACTTAATAATAAGTATAATAAAAAAGCAATTTTATTGCAAGCAAAATATATGCCCTTATGTTTTATAATTTTATTCTTTTTGTTTATCAATCCGCATAAATTTGTAAAATATGAATATGATAATATTGATAAGTTTATCTTTGCCGGCTTTGATAATTTTTATTATAGTTTATATCGCGTATGTGCAGAGCGGCCGCATCCTGAACCGTAAAAATACGAGGCGCCAGATTAGCGTCTATCCCGACCAATTTAAAGTCCCTTTTGAAAATGTCATATTTAAAAATAAAGACGGTATTCTTTTAAAAGGTTGGTTTATTCCCGCCGCGCAAGAAAGTTCAAAAACTATAATTTTAATGCACGGCTGGAATATGAACAAAGGCAATATTTTGGCGAATACCGTTTTTTTGCGCGATAAAAATTATAATCTTTTTTATTTTGATTTTCGCTCAAACGGCGAAAGCGGCGACGGCAAAACTTCGGTAGGATACTTTGAAATACGAGATGCCCAAGCCGCAATTGAAGCGTTGCAAAAAACGCGTTATGAAGCAGCCCGCGAAATTGCCGTTTACGGCATATCTATGGGCGCGGCGGTAGCTATTTATGAAGCCGCCCATAATCCGCTAATCAAAGCGGTCGTTGCCGAAGCCTGCTATTATTCTTACGAAAAGGTCGTTGCCCGATGGGCCAAAGAACATAAACGCGCGCCTTATTTCCCTATCGTGGCTTTAACTTTATTTTTCGCGCGCAAACGTTTAGGCGTAAACCCCGAAAATTTCAGCCCGCGCCAAAATATCCGCAAACTGTCCGGCAAGCCGATATTTATTATAAACGGAGCCGACGATATGCTCGCCCCGCGTCGCGACGCCAGAAAACTTTTTGCAAAAGCGTCGGAGCCTAAACAATTGTGGATTGTTCCCAACGCTTCGCATACGGAAGTAGCCGAAGTTGCCGGGCAGCAGTACAAAAACCGTCTGGAACAATTCTTTGAAAAATATTTGTAATAAGCCGCGCGCCGTAAAATCCCGCGCGGGTTTTATAGAGTACACTTATGGCAGAAATCGATATAGAAACTACAATCAGCGATGTAAAAATTTTTATAGAAAAATTAAAAAACGACTTGCCGGAAGTTTTTTCTTCCCGCGGCTTGGAAAGTTCCGCGCCGACTCCGGGCAAAGTATTATATCAAGGGGATTTGCTTGAAAGCGATATTATCGTTAATCCCGATATAGAAAAATCTTCGGCCGCTTTGGAAAACGGCCGCGTCGTAATTTATCTTAAGTCAAAAGACGATAATGCCGGCGGCATTGTAGAGAATTGGCTGCGTTCCCGCGCGACGGAAATTCTAACGCGGCGCGCAGGGGAGTGGGCTGAGAAAATGGGCGTGCGGTATAATAATATCGCAGTTAAAGACCAAAAAACCATGTGGGCGAGCTGCAGTCAAAAAAATAATTTAAATTTTTCTTATCGCATTATAAAAATGCCTAAGGTTATAATGGATTATCTCATAGTGCACGAGCTTGCCCATTTAATACATTTTAACCACGGCGCCGATTATTGGGCGACTGTCGCGCAATATTGCCCCGATTATAAAGAACACCGCAAGTGGCTTAATAATAACAAATATGCGGTTCTTGCAGACGTAGAAATAAAATATATCCCGCCTTCCGAACAAAATACTACGGAGACTGCTGTGGAAAATGTTTAAAAAGATACTTTTTATCGTTTTTGTTCTTATGTTTCTTTCCCGCGCTTTCGGGCAGGATAAGACGCCCGTAGAAATGCTCGGCAAGAATAAAGGAACGATAAAAGTATTAAATGAAAATGACGGGACTTATATTGAAGCTCTTGCAGTAGCGAAAATATTAAAAATGCAAGTAAGCTGGTTCGGTAAATCCGGCCAGCTTAATTTAAAAAACACCGGCGGCTATTTTTGCGTTTTGCGCGGCGGGCAAGATTTTGCCGTAGTAAACGGGAAGGAAGAAAAACTTTCTAGGTCTATTATCGTCCGCGAAGGGGTTTTGTATGTTCCGTTTGATTTTTTAAAAGGCTCTATCGGCAAAGCCGCGGGATACGACGTTTCTTTTTCCGACAATAAAATAAGCGTGGAAAAATTTTATAATCTTGAATTGCTCAATATTGAAAAAACGGACAACGGCTCTAAAATAATCTTCTCGCAAAAAAGTATTTTTAAGCCTGTCGTCGCGCGCAAAGGTAAAAGAAGGACGGAAATATTCTTTCCAAACGCGGTGATAAAAAGGCAAGAAACCTTGAGCGCGCAAGATAATTTTATCGACCGCGTCGTAATATCGGAGAATAAAAAAGGCGTCGATATTATATTCCTGCTTAAAAAAACCGCGCTTTACAACGATATTTACGACGGCGAGAATTCGACCCTCGTTTTTGAGGCTTCAAAAAACAAAATTTCAAAACCGGAATTTAAAGCAATTGCTCCTTTGCCTAAAGAAAGCGGCAATAAACGCGACGTCGCGCCTGCTGCTTCGGCTTTGCCCGAATCGTCCGTTCCATCCAATATATTGCGCACGGCGGTTAATAAAGTCATAGCGCCCTCGGTGGTAAATCTCGACGGCAAACCCGGCAAAAACAAACGCAGAATCCGCGTTTTGATAGACGCCGGACACGGCGATAAAGACCCCGGAGCCGTGCGGCGCGGCAGCGCGAAAGAAAAAGACCTCAACCTCGCGGTGGCAAAAGAACTTTATTCTCTGCTCGGCAAAGATAAAGATTTTAACGTGAAAATGACGCGCGGCAGCGACGTTTTTATAACTCTCGGAAATCGCGCTAAAATGGCCAACGATTTTAAAGCGGATATCTTTATTTCTATTCACGCAAACGCCGCAAAACGCGCGTCTGCCGACGGCTTTGAAGTTTATTTCCGTTCCGATAAAGCTTCTTCCGCAGAAGCCGCCGAAACCGCCGCTTTGGAAAACGAAGCTTTGCAATATGAAGGCAAGTCCGCGGCGGCGGTAAGTTTTGCGGATTTACTTTTAAAATCGCTTGCTCTCAACGAAAACATGAACGAATCTTCCAAAATCGCCAGTCATATCAGAAACGCGGTGGCCAAAAACAGCAGAAGCATAGGCATAAAAGTATATCAGAATAACTGTATAAAACAAGCAAATTTTTACGTGCTGCGCGGCGTTAACGCGCCGGCAGTATTAATTGAAATGGGATATTTAAGCAATGCCAACGACAAAAAACGTCTTAACTCCAAGCCTTCCCGCGCGAAAATAGCCGAGAGTTTGCGCGACGGCATAATTTCTTATGCAAAAGCCGAAGGCTGGAAGTAGGCTAATATATGTATACGCGGCTAGAAACTTTGGGTATGGCAAGAAATAAAGAACTATTAAAAAACTGTTTCAAAGAAAGCAATTTTCTTTTGTTTTTTAAATGACAAATATTTGTCTCTCGTTTTAATTTTAATAAAAGAATAAAATATTTTATATAATATGCTATAATAATTTTTATAATAAAGCTAAACAAAAGGAGACATAAAAAATGCCGCAAAACCCAAAAAAAAATATGCACCACAATTCTATCAAGAATACCCCCCCCCCCCCCCGCACTCTCTGAGAATTAAAGGATTTACTTTAATTGAACTTCTCGTTGTTGTCATTATAATCGGCATTCTTGC
>JAIRMX010000028.1 GCA_031258375.1 Elusimicrobiota bacterium
GTAAAAAAACTCAATGAATATGTAAAATAGAAAAAGCCCCCGTGGAAAACGGGGGCTTTACAATTATTTATTGAAAGGCTCAATACCCTCGGTCTACTTTAAAATCCTTGAAATAAATAATAAATTATCCGTTATCTTTTTGGAGAATTTCAGACGCTTGCGTAGGTGGAGAGTAGAAGGAAAATATTATTTTTGTTAATAATTACCTGTTTTTTGGGAATTTTTGTAAAATATTAAAGAGAGAATATTGCCGTTAATACCGCAATCTCCGTATTATTTGTTGTAAAGACATAATTTAAGGAGTACTTTATGAATAATTTTGATTTCCACAGCCCCACGCGCATTATATTCGGCAGGGGCACGCAAAAAGAAGTCGGCGGATATGTCAAGAAATACGCTTCAAAAATATTATTGCATTACGGCGGCGGCAGCATAAAAAAATCGGGATTGTACGAAGAAATCACGGCTTCGCTTAAAGCCGCCGGAGTGGATTTTGAAGAGCTTGACGGCGTGGTTCCAAATCCGCGCGTCGGCCTTGTGCGCGAAGGCGTAAAAATCTGCCGAGAGAAAGGAATAGAATTTATACTTGCGGTCGGCGGCGGCAGCGTTATTGACAGCGCAAAAGCCATAGCGCTCGGCGTTCCTTACGAAGGCGACGTTTGGGATTTTTTTACAGGCAAAGCAAAACCGCTTCGGGCTTTGCGGGTTGCCGCGGTTCTGACAATACCCGCAGCCGGCAGCGAAAGCAGTTTAAGCGCGGTCATAAGCGATGAGGAAACGCAAATGAAACTGGGCTGTAAAACAAATCTTATACGTCCTGTATTTAGCATATTAAACCCCGAATTTTGTTTTACGCTTCCGCCCGAGCAGGCTTCTTACGGAGTTTGCGATATGACGGCGCATATTTTTGAACGTTATTTCAGCAATGTCCCAAATACGGAACTTACGGACGGGCTTTGCGAAGCCGCGCTTAAAACGATTATAAATAACGCCCTGAAAGTTCTTAAAAATAACCGCGATTATAATGCTTGGGCGGAAATAATGTTTGCGGGAAATCTCGCGCATAACGGCCTTCTTGGCATGGGGCGGCAGGAAGACTGGGCTTCGCATGCTATTGAACATGCTTTGAGCGCGGTTTATGATATTGCGCACGGGCAGGGGCTGGCCATAGTGTTTCCCGCGTGGATGAAATATGTTTATAAACAAAATATACCTCTCTTTGCCCAATTTGCGGCGAACGTATGGGGAGAAAAAGAAAACGATTTAAACGATAAAGAATTATGCGCGCTTAAAGGCATAGAGCGCACGGAAGAATTTTTCAAAAGCATAAACCTGCCGACGCGGCTTGGCCAAATAAACGTAAAAAAAGAAGATATCCCGCTTATGGCTAAAAAGGTGACCTCTTTTGGCCCCGTGGGCTTTTTTAAAAAACTTGATTATGATAACGTTGTAGCAATTTATAACCTTGCGTATCAATAAGTTTTTAATTATAATATAAAAATGAGCGCATTCTATTATTATTTTTACGGGGCTGCAACCTTTTTTGAATTCAATTTGCCTTTGCTTTTGTTTTTCACTTTGTTTTTGGAATTTTTATATGCGTTTTTTATCGGCAAGGCGCGGGGCAGATTATTGGCGGCGGTTGCTTGCTGCAGTTTAATCACTTGGCCGCTTGCAATAATTTTTTACAGATTTGTTTGGGGAATTTTTGAAGGCGTTGGCGCGGCATTTTGGTTTTTTTTGCTTACGGAAATTTTGGTGATTTTGGCCGAGTGGCGTTTGCTTTGCCTTATTTCAAGAGAAAGCAAAAAGATGCTCAAGTTGTCTGCGGGAATGAACGCTTTTTCGGCTTTGTTCTTCCCGGTTACCGCCGCGATTTGTATTCTTTTTGCGAAGTTAAAAGGAACGTTATGAAAAAGTTTTTAGCTTTGTTATTTTTGTTAGTTTTGTTAGTTTTGTTATTTTCTATATTCCCTATTGCCGCCCGCGCGGACATAATTAGTCCAGGGAAAAAACGGATACGGATATGCACTGTAATAGATAATGTTACAGAATATAAAAATGTTCAAGTTACGGTGTTTAGCTGGCCATACGGAATAAAAGACGAAAAGCCGGTCGCGGTAAAACCAAACGAGTGTCTGCCAACCACATATATGCCTTCTTATCTAATTTCCGTAGATGGCAAAAATATTACTGTCAACGGGGAAAAATATTTTGACGGAAGTCAGCATATGGAAGTCAATGAGAGTTCCTCGGCTACAGAAGCCATAGGTCATTATAATCTGATACGCCATTCCGGAAATGACTGGGAAATGAAATTAATAAATGAGGAGTTCCCTGGACGTTTGCCAAATATACAAGAACGTATAAAAGAGGAAGAAAGTTACTCTGGTTGGGCTGACAGCCGTGATAATAACATTTACATAGTGTATCCGCATGAAAAACCCAACTCCTATCAGAGCAATAATAGAGAAGAAAAAATCAGACCAACAAAGACGGAACATAGCTATGATGACATTTTTTTGATTTTGCCTCTGCTTGTTCTTTTTGGCCTCGCCGCTTTTTTACTGCTTTTGAAAAATGCAAAAAATAAAAATAAATAATCTCGGCTTTTATACATTTACCCATTTATGCGTGGACATGACGCGCGTAACAGTTATTGACATAAATCTTGCGTTTTATTATAATCTTATTTAAGGTATAAAATATACCTCAAAAAGGATTAATATGACCAAGTTTGACACTTTATTGCTTTCCGGAAAAAACATATTCAATATTGACGACTTAAGCGCGTTATGGGAGCAAACAAAGCGCGCGCAAACGGTTTGGTCAATCAAACAATATGTTAAATCCGGCAAAGTTCAGCGGCTGCGCAGAGGGCTTTATGCTATTGATAATTCAAAATTAGACCCTTATATTTTGGCAAACAAAGCTCTTGCTCCGTCGTATATAACGGGGCTTACGGTTTTGCAAAAATTCGGCCTTTCTTTCCAATCCACAAACACAATTCACAGCGCCGCTCAAAAAACAAAAATTATTAAAATTAATAACGTGGAATTTATTTACCACGGAATAAAATCCGGCGCGTTTTTTAACGACTTTGGGCTGGAAAAATCCGGCTCAGCTTTTATGGCTTCAAAAGAACGCGCTATTGCGGATATGATTTATCTCTACGGCAGTAAATACGATTTTGAGAGAATGGACGGAGTTGACTGGGACTCTTTAAAAGAAATTAGCAAGATATACGCCGCAAAATCCGTTGAAAACCGCGTTTTGGAATTGGAAAGAAAATATGCTTAATTTAAAAAAACACTTAATTATACTAAACAAAATTTTTCAAGATATTTACTCCGACAAAGAGCTTACTTCGCAATTGATTTTTAAAGGCGGAAGCTGCCTAATGCTGTTTTACGGCCTTGACAGATTTTCTACCGATTTAGATTTTAATATCCGCGCCAAAAGCGTAAACGTTGAGGCCGTTGAAAAAATTTTAAAGAAAAACGCCGCGCTTGAAGAATATTATGAGAAGAAACACACTTATTTTTGGCAGGCAAGCTATGAATACGGCCAAAGAAAGATTAAAATCGAAATCAATAAGCGTTTGTATCCTACGCCGCAAAAAATCGCTTATAAAGATTATTACGGCCTGACTATCGCCACGCTCGCGCCGGAGCAAATGTTTGCGCATAAACTTTCCGCAATTGGCGAGCGTTCCAAAAACCGCGATTTATACGACGCTTGGTTTATGTTTGAAAAAAATTGGGATATCGACGAAGGCATTATCCGCGACAGAACTGGAAAAACCGTTAAAGAATATTTGCTCGAACTTGCCGAAGAAATCCCAAATTCTTTGGATAAGAGGGGCATATTAAACGAGCTTGGCGAGGTTTTGTACTCCGACGAGCAAAAAAAGTGGGCTAAAAATAATTTGATAAATACGCTTATCAGGCAGATGAAAATCCGCGGCGATTTGTCATAGGATTCTAAAAATGCAAAAAACAAAAATAAATAATCTCGGCTTTTATACTCTTGCCCATTTATGCGTGGATATGACGTGCATGTGGTTAATGGCGGGGTTTTTCCTGCGTTATAATATCGGGCTGAGCCTGAAAGCCGCCGTTTTTTATAATTTTTTTGCTTTTGCCTTTCAGCCTGTCTTGGGCTTAATCACCGATAAATTCAAAATGCCAAAACAAACTGCCGCCGCCGGTTTTTTGCTTACTCTTGCCGGCGTTGTTTGCGTAAACGTTTGCGCGCCGCTTGCAATATTTTTAATAGGCGTCGGCAACGCGGCTTTTCATATCGGCGCGGGCGTTTTGGTGTTCAACCTCAACGCAAAAAGCCCCGCGTTTACGGGCGTATTTGTTTGCTCCGGCGCTTTGGGGCTTGCGCTTGGCGCATTGCTGTTTAAAATGAATTTCGGCGCGGAGTTTTTCGTTTTGCTTATTTGCGCGCTTTTTGTTTCGTGTTTGTTTATAAAATCGCCGCAAATAAATTATTCTTTGCCTGCGCCGCAAAAGCCCGCCGGTATAATTTGGGCCGTTGTAATATTGTTGCTTAGCGCGATAATAATACGCTCTTTTATCGGACACGACCTGGGGCTTGCGTACGTGCCAAGCGCGGCGCAAAAATGGATAATGGTTTTTGCAATAGTTTTTGGCAAGGCTTTGGGCGGTTTTGCGGCGGATAAATGGGGAATGCTTAAAGCCGGCGTAATTCCGCTTGCCGCCGCCGCGCCGCTGCTTTTTGCGGGCAGATTCTATTTCCCTCTTATAATTTGCGGTTTGTTTTTATTTCAGTTTGCAATGCCGATAGCTTTATATTTGCTTTGGCAAACGATGCCGCGCCGGCCGGCGTTTGCTTTCGGGCTTAATTGCTTTGCGCTGTTTGTCGGAAGCATTCCATTTTTTGCGGGCGCGCGGTATTTGCCCGTTTTTAATACGATTTTGATTTTATACGCCGCTTTATGCGTTGGTTTTGCTGTTAAAAGTTTGCCTGTAAATTTGGCCGATTCTTCTGTCGGGGGGACGGAGGAATTGACATAAAATAAATATATATTTTGTAATAAACAAAAATATTGTCAGCTCCTCCGTCCCTTTGACATATAACCTTGCTTATTGATTTTGCCGGTCTCAAATTATTAACCGCGCCTGATTTTGAGCCGGTGCGGTTTCATAAAATAACTCTAATATCCTCGCCGCAAAAAGTCTCATATGTTCTGATGTCCTACAAAATTTGACAATTTTGATAAATATTTTGTAGTATAAATTTGTAGTGAAGCAGTTGAAATAAAATTCGTATAAAAATTTAGAACGTTTTTGGGTGTCACGCGTAAGCGAGACAAGCTTTTGAGAAATCAAAAGCAGTGGAAAATCCAAGAACAGCTCGTTATCAAGCACATAATTTCGGGACTGATCCTCTCGGGATTATGTGCTGAATGTTTGCCGCCGGCAACGGCGGCAAACTACGGCTGTTATATCATTGGGTCTTTTCCACGGCTCGAATATAATGGCCGTTTTTATTGGACAAAAAGCAGTTATTTTCTCTCTTTCGTAAAGAGAGAAGGAGACTTAAGGACGGAAAGTCCTTAAGTCGGAAGAGAGATTTAATATAAGCCGTTTTAAAGCTAGTATTAAATCCCTCGCCGCTAAAGCGGCACTCCCTTTACAAAAGGGAGAAAAAGACAAAGAGGTAAATTATGAAAAAGAAAAAAGGCTTCACATTAATTGAGCTGCTTGTAGTTGTTTTAATAATCGGCATTCTCGCCGCTATTGCAATCCCGCAATATCAAAAAGCCGTTGAAAAATCCCGCGCGGCAGAAGCTCTTATTCTTATGAAATCAATATACGATTCGGCGAATCTTTATAAACTTCAACACGGACTTTATCCTAATTATCTGGATGGACTTGATATTGACATTAATGAAGAATCGGCATATTTTGTATTCCCAAGACAAGATAATCTGGCAGGCGGCGCATCAAATACAAACGCAAATTTGATATGGGCAAGTAGAAAACCAAATTCTCATAGATATAATCTTTTAATGACGCTTGACACTAATATAAAGTGCTGCCTGGCAAATGCTGACAGGTATAACTATATCTGCCGATCTTTTAATGGGGTAGAATCCGAAGTATGTGCGGCATTTGGCGGTGGTCTTTTTCCTAAAAAAAATGCCTTTATTTTACCATGGTAGTACAAATATCTTAAGCAATAAACGGCAAATATATTTACGATTTCATTGTGTTTTATAAAAGACCATTATTATAAAATCAATGTACTTTACTTTTATTCGGAAATATCCTCTATAAGTTCGGCGCAGCGTGAAGCCGCCTCAAGAGGATCCGGAAAGCCCGCGACGATAAAATTA